>DASSQF010000296.1:0-3564 GCA_035702685.1 Propionibacteriaceae bacterium | reverse complement strand
TCGGGTAGTTCTGGGTCTTGAGGCCCAGGAAGAGGAACCGTCCGAGTCCGCCCGCCCCCACGTACGCGGCGAGCGTCGCGGTCGCCAGGACCTGCAGCACCGCGGAGCGGATTCCTCCCAGCAGCAGCGGCATCCCCAGGGGCGCCTCCACGCGGACGAGGATCTGCCACTCCGTCATGCCCATCGCACGTGCCGCGTCGACCGCGTCCCGGGGCGCACCCTCGACACCCGCGTACGCGCCGGCGAGGACGGACGGCAGGGCCAGCAGGACGAACGCGAGCATCGGCGCCTCGAGGCCGATGCCGAGGAGGAGCCCGAACAGGGTCACGACGCCGAGGGTCGGCAGCGCGCGGGCCGCACCGGTCGAGGAGACGATGGCGGTACGGAAGCGGTGCGCGTGCCCGACCGCGTACCCGAGCGGGACGCCGATGAGGCATGCCACGAGGGTCGCCACGGCCGTGTACCAGAGGTGCTCGAGCATCCGGGCCTGCCAGCCGTTCGGTCCGTACGTGTTCGTCGGATCGGCCAGCCACTGGAGCGCGGCGGTGAAGTAGTTCATGCGGTCACCACCGTCTCCGCCTCGACGTCGCGGTGTTCCCCGCGCCGCACCCGAGGTCGCTCCCACGGCATGAGCACACGCCCGAGCAGGACGAGGCCGAGGTCGACGACGACCGCGACGACGACGGTGGCGATGATGCCGGCCAGGACCTCCGCGAAGATGCCCCGCTGGAACCCGTCCGTGAACAGGAGGCCCAGGCTGTTGACGCCGAGCAGGGCGCTGACCGGGACGAGGCTCACGGTGCTCACGGCGACGACCCTCAAGCCGGCCAGCAGGGCCGGGCCTGCGAGGGGGAGCTGGACGCCGAAGAAGCGGTGCCACGCCCCGTACCCCATCGCCGTCGCGGCGAGCACCGTGTCGCGGCTCACGGAGTCGAGCGCGTCGGCGGCGTACCGGACCATGAGAGCCACCCCGTACAGGCCGAGGGCGGCGATGACGTTGACGGTCGACCGTACGGACGTGCCGAGGATGAGCGGCAGGATGATGAACAGCGGCAGCGACGGGATCGCGTAGACGAGCCCGGCGAGCAGGAGCAGCGTGAACCGGGACCTGCGGAACCGGCTCGCGAGCCACGCCACGGGGAGCGCGACGGCGAAGCTGATGACGATCGCGGGAAGGGCGAGCAGCAGGTGCGCCCACGTCGCGTCGGCGATCGTGCCGACGTTGTCGAGGATCCAGGTCACGCGAGGCGTCCCACCGGTCGTCCGCTGGGATCGACGACGAGGTCGCCGTCGACGTGGAGCGAGCGAGCCCCGTCCAGGCCCAGGAACGACGTCACGAACTCGTCCTTGGGTTTCGCCATGATCTCGGCGGGACTGCCCTGCTGGGCGATCCTGCCCCCCTTCGCGAGGATGACGATCTTGTCGCCCAGCGTGATGGCCTCGGCGATGTCGTGGGTCACGAACAGGATCGTCTTCCCCAGCTCGGCCTGCAGCCGGAGCAGCTCGCGCTGGAGGTCGGCGCGCACGATGGGGTCGACAGCGCCGAAGGGCTCGTCCATGAGGAGGATGTTGGGGTCCGCGGCCAGGCCCCGGGCGACCCCCACGCGCTGCTGCTGCCCGCCCGACAGCTGCCACGGGTACCGACGGGCCATCGAGCGGTCCAGCCCCACGGTCTCCATGAGCTCGAGCGCGTGCTTGCGGGCCTCCCGGACCGGCGTGCCCCTCAGCACGGGGACCGTCGCGATGTTGTCGACGGTCGTGCGGTGCGGCAGGAGCCCCGAGTTCTGCATGACGTAGCCGATGCTGCGCCGTAGCTCGACGGGGTGCCTGTCCGCCACGTCGACGTCGTCGATGAGGACCTGTCCGCTCGTCGGCGTGACGAGGCGGTTCACCATCCGGAGCATCGTCGTCTTGCCACAGCCACTCGACCCGACGAGCACCGTGATCTCGTGCGACGCCGCCGTGAGGTTCAGCTCCGACACGGCGAGCGTGCCGTCGTCGTACGACTTCGACGCGTTACGGAACTCGATCATGACCCACCTTCCCACGCCTGCCAACCGGGGTGGGCCGATCCGCATTCCTCCACGGCGGTGGCCCATACGTCCAGGAGGATGTCCCCACTTGCCCAGCGGGGTGTCCCGAAGGGCTGGATACTGTGGCCTCGGAGGTGAGCCGATGGCCGAGGGTGACGCGCCGCGACCCGCGACGCCGACACTGGCGACCGGGGCGGTGGGGATCGTGTACGACCGCGCCGTGCTCGGCGCTGCTCTCAACGACCTCCGGGCCCGTGACTACCGGGTTGCGGCGTTCGACTGCCGACGCTGGTCCAACCCGCTCGAGGCGGGCCAGGAGCTCGGGGCCGCACTGGGGATGCCGGAGTCCCTTCCCCGCACGATCCCCGTGGTGGGTCAGTACCTTCAGGAGCTCGCGCGCAGCGACGAGCCCTTCGGTGACCTGCGGCTCCGGATGGCGGTCGTCCTCGGGGTGTTCGACGACTTCCTCTCGCGTCACCGTGCCGACGCGCTCGTGCTCCTGGACGAGCTCGCCCAGGCCTCCCGCATGGCGCAGCTGTTCCAGCACCGGATCCTCGTCCTCGTCCAGTCGGACGACCCCGGGCTCGACGTCGTGGCGGTCCCGACGACGACCATCCACGACCGGCAGGGGTTCCGCTCGTCCTTGTGGACACGCGGACGACGCTGAGCCGACAACATCGCTCTCGTTCCGACAACACCAGTGGCGTCGGGGCAAGGCCCGCGGTCTCTGTGACAACAGGACCGACACCACTCCTTCGCTGGGCTTGGGGCACTGCTCCCCACCCGGAAGGAACCCGACATGGCCTGCCGCCGCTCCTCGCGCTACGACGCGGACTGGGCACACCGCGCCGACGACCTGCTTGACCCACCCCTCTCGCTCCCGGCCCGCGAGGCGCTCCTCCGAGTCTGGACCGAGGGAGACCTCTGGCTGCTCCGACTTGTCGCCGCGGCACAGTCAGGCGACGAGCTCGCGGGTCGGTGCGTGGTCCAGGCCGCGCTCGGCCGGCTCGTCGTGATGGCGAGGCGTGATGCGCGCCTCGACCTGGACGAGCTGGTGGGGGCGATGTGGCTGCGGATCCGTCGCTACCCGCTGACCAGGCGGCCCCGGGCGGTCCTGGCGAACCTCGTGCTGGACGCCCGGAAGGACACCCTGGCCGAACAGCGCCCGCTGCCGGTGACTCCGCCGCCGGAGCCACGGCGCCATGCCGTCGCCGCCGCGCTCCTCGCCGACGCGGAGGCGATGGGCGTCATCGGTGCTCCGATCGCCGATGTCATGCGCAGCGTGTACGTGCTGGGGCTGAGCGGCGAGGCGGCCGCGGTTCGCCACCACGTCGCGCCCACCACCGTCCGGTGGCGGTGCAGTGCGGGCATGCGAAGGCTGGCCCAGGCGCGGGAGCAGCTCGTCTGAGCTTTCCCCGCGTTGGCGAGGGGTCCGGTCGTGCTCACCCCGGACGCAGGAAGGCCGGGCTCGTACGGGCCCGGCCTTCCTGCTGCTTGTCCTTCTCAGGCACCCGTCATGCGGCGAGTCTTA
>DASSQF010000295.1:0-7190 GCA_035702685.1 Propionibacteriaceae bacterium | reverse complement strand
CCTGGTTCACCATGTCTTGACCGTGGTTCACCATGTTAAGTAGGTGAACCGGATGTTCTCATGGCGGATTCGCCATGAGAACGTACAGCGCGCCCACTTAACATGGTGAACCGACACGGGGTGACACGCGGCCGCCGGTGGTCCTCGGTGGTGGTCAGCGGGTGGCGATGCGGGCCTCGAGGCCTGCTTTGACCCCCGGCCAGTCGTCGATCGTGACGGCGAAGACCACCGTGTCCCGCCACGTGCCGTCCTCCCGGGGGACGTCGCGGCGGAGGACCCCCTCCCGTACCGCTCCCAGCTTCGCGATGGCCGCCTGGCTGCGGGTGTTGAGGATGTCGGTCTGGATCTTGACCCGGCCGTAGCCGAGGGTCTCGAAGGCGTGAGTGAGGAGCAGGAGCTTGGCCTCGGGGTTGACGAACGACGACCACACCCGCGGGTCGTACAGGGTCCAGCCGAGGTGCGCGGACTCCCGCTCGGGGATGAAGTCGCCGAGGCTGCTCGTACCCACGAGCGTCCCGGCCGGCAGGCCGAGCGCCTCCACCCCGAGCCGGATCGCGTACACGGTCCTCCCGTGCCCCAGCCCGTTCGGCGGCGCCGCGTGCGCGTACCCGCTCACAGCCATGGCGAGCGCCGCGTCGTACGTGGCGGGCGGGGAGTGCATGACGTACCCGTGCCCGTACACCTCGGGCTGGAGGAGGATCCGAGCCAGGTCGGGGCAGTCGGCCTCGGTGAAGGGGCCGAGCCCCAGGTGCGGGCCGGTGAGCACCGCCGCGGCGGTGGGAAGAAGGGCTGTCACCCCGGCGACATTAGCGGCAGCGGCTGATCATCAACGCAGGATTCCGCCCAGATAGTTGAACCTACAACTAAATTCGCCTAGACTCGCGGCATGACCACGACACCTGTCCTGTACCTCTCCCATGGCGCCCCGCCGCTCGCCGACGACGCGACCTGGACCGGCGAGCTCCGCGCGTGGGGCAAGGACCTGCCGAAGCCGAAGGACATCCTCGTCGTGTCCGCGCACTGGGAGGCGGCCCCGGCGACGATCTCGTCGACGACGGCGCACACCCCGCTGGTCTACGACTTCTGGGGCTTCGAGGACCGCTACTACCAGGTGACCTACGATGCGCCGCCGGCTCCGGAGCTCGCGCAGAAGGTGGCTCGCGCTGTGGGCGGCTCCGTGCGTCAGGATCCGGGACGTGGGCTGGACCACGGCGCGTACGTCCCGCTCGTCGAGCTCTTCCCCGAGGCTGATGTCCCGGTGCTGCAGCTCAGCCTGCCGACGCTCGACCCGCGCAAGCTCTATGCGCTGGGGGAGCGGCTCGCGGAGCTCCGCGACGAAGGGACCCTCATCGTCACCTCGGGCTTCACCACGCACAACCTGCGCTGGTTCCACCCGCAGGAGGGGCCGGGCGGCACGCCGCCCACCGCGTCGAGCGAGTTCGACCACTGGGCGGCCGAGGCCCTAGCCGCGAAGGACATCGAGGGCATCCTCGACTTCGAGCGCACCGCGCCCGCCGCGCACGAGGCGCACCCTCGTACCGAGCACTGGGCACCCCTGTACGTGGCGCTCGGCGCCGCTGCCGGCACGAACCACGACAGCACGAGCGTCATCGACGGATTCTGGTACGGGCTGTCCAAGAGGTCGTGGCAGTTCTGATTCCCCCGATGCTGGGCTAATGTGTCTCCCATGTCGTCGGCGACCCTCCTTCTTGGCTGCCGCAGCGAGGCCCTGTAACGCCGGCCTCCTCGCTGCGGAGTCGCTGCGTGTCGGCACCCACCCAGACCAGCGAGGAACCACGACATGACCAACACCTTCGGCACCAAGCCGCAGAACGGGCTGCCCGTACAGCAGCCGTCTCCGATGCCCTTCCAGCGCTACACGCCCTTCGTACCGATCGACCTGCCTGACCGCACCTGGCCGACCAAGAAGATCACCCACGCCCCGCGGTGGCTCTCGACCGACCTGCGTGACGGCAACCAGGCCCTCATCGACCCGATGACGCCGTCCCGCAAGATGCGGATGTTCGAGCTCCTCGTCGGGATGGGCTACAAGGAGATCGAGGTCGGGTTCCCGTCTGCTTCCCAGACGGACTTCGACTTCGTGCGCAAGCTCATCGTCGAGGACCGGATCCCGGAGGACGTCCAGATCTCGGTGCTGACGCAGGCTCGCGAGGACCTCATCGACCGTACGGCCGAGAGCCTGGTCGGGGCGCGCCGCGCGAACATCCACCTGTACAACGCGACCGCCGAGCTGTTCCGCCGTGTCGTGTTCCGGATCTCCGAGGCCGAGTGCGTGGAGCTCGCGAAGAACGGCACACGCCTGGTGATGACGTACGCCGAGAAGTACCTCAAGGACACGGAGTTCGGCTACCAGTACAGCCCTGAGATCTTCACGCAGACGCCCACGGACTTCGCCATCGAGGTGTGCAACCAGGTCATGGACATCTGGCAGCCCGGCGAGGGCCGCGAGATCATCCTCAACCTGCCTGCCACCGTCGAGCGGTCCACACCGAACACGTACGCCGACCAGATCGAGTACTTCTCGCGCCACGTCAAGAACCGCCCGTACGTGGCCGTGTCGCTCCACCCGCACAACGACCGCGGGACCGCGGTCGCGGCCACCGAGCTGGCGCTCATGGGCGGTGCCGACCGCGTCGAGGGCTGCCTGTTCGGTCACGGCGAGCGCACCGGCAACGTCGACCTGGTCACGCTGGGGCTCAACCTGTTCAGCCAGGGCATCGACCCGCAGATCGACTTCTCCGACATCGACGAGATCCGCCGCACGGTCGAGTACTGCACGGGCCTGCCCGTACACCCTCGTCACCCGTACGCCGGCGACCTGGTCTACACCGCGTTCTCCGGCTCCCACCAGGACGCGATCAAGAAGGGGCTGGAGGACCTCGAGAAGCAGGCGGCCGCCCAGGGCGTCGGCCTGCACGAGGTCGCCTGGGAGGCGCCGTACCTGCCCATCGACCCGCACGACGTGGGCCGCACGTACGAGGCGGTCATCCGCGTCAACAGCCAGTCCGGCAAGGGCGGCATGGCGTACATCATGAAGTCGGACCACCACCTCGACCTGCCACGGCGGCTCCAGATCGAGTTCTCCCGCGTCGTCCAGCAGCACACGGACGCCGAGGGTGGCGAGGTCACGAGCCAGACGATGGGCGAGATCTTCGCGACCGAGTACCTCAACAGCACCGAGCCGCTCGAGCTCGTGACCTGCACGACCGTGTCGAACGGCAACGGGTACTCCATCACGGCCACGGTCCGGGACCGCGGTGTGGAGCGGACGCTCACGGGCGAGGGCAACGGCCCGCTGTCGGCGTTCGTCGACGCGCTGGGGCTTCTGGAGTACAACGTGCGCGTCCTCGACTACCAGGAGCACGCGCTGTCGCCGGGCGGCGAGGCCAAGGCCGCTGCGTACGTCGAGGCCGAGGTGGCCGGGGACGACGCGACGCAGGTGTACTGGGGCGTCGGCGTCGACTCGAGCATCGTCACGGCGTCGCTGCGGGCCGTGTGCAGCGCCATCAACCGTGCCCACATGTCCGTGCCCGTGGACGACCGCGAGGTGGACCCGGTCGGCATCAGGCCGTGAGACCGCAGGACGGCTCCGGGTCATCTCCCGGAGCCGTTCGGACAGCGGTCACTGCAACTCGACGGAAACGTTTACGTCGCGCTTGACGCCTTGTGTCACACCAGGGTTCGATGGTCGTGTGCGCGGTTGCGTAACGCAATGCCGCAACGTTGCGAGCATGATTTCCGGGAGGTCCGATGACGTCGACGAGCCGTGACGTGGCGCGGGCGGCGGGCGTCTCGGTCGCCACCGTCTCGCGGGCGTTCTCCGAGACGGGCGCGGTGTCGGAGACCACCCGCCGGAAGGTTCTCGTCGAAGCGCGTCGCCTCGGCTACAGCCCGAACCCCGCCGCGCGTCGCCTCATCACGGGACGCTCGGGGAACATCGGCCTCATCGTCCCCGACCTGGCCAACCCGTTCTTCGCCGACATCATCAAGGGCGTGCAGCGGCGGGCGCGGGAGGGTCGCCAGGCGATCCTCATCGCGGACACCGACGAGCAGCCGCGCATGGAGGCCGACGCGCTGCGGAGCCTGGCCCGTCAGGTCGACGGCGTGATTCTCGCGTCGCCCCGGTCGGCGATCGAGGACCTGCCCGACGACCTCAACATCCCGATCGTCCTCATCCACCGGGAGGCGCCCGGCTGGTGGAGCGTGAGCGCCGACTTCGGCGAGGGTGTGCGTCAGGCGCTCGTCAACGTGCGGGCGCTGGGCCACGACCACGTCGCGTACTCCGCCGGCCCGATCCAGTCGTGGTCCGGTGGGATGCGGACGGCGTCCCTCCGCCAGCACGCGGCCGAGCTGGGCGTCTCGCTGTACGAGCTCGGCTCCGTGGCTCCCACGATCGACGGCGGCCTGGCGGCGGCCGACCTCGCGCTGGCCACGCCGGCGACGGCCCTCATCGCGTACAACGACGTCGTCGCCCTGGGCGCGATGCGGCGCTTCGCCGCGCGAGGCGTCAACGTGCCCCGTGACATGTCCGTCGTGGGCTGCGACAACACGATGCTCTCCCAGCTCGCCGTGCCGGCTCTGACGACCGTCGGTGTGCCGCGGTACGAGGCGGGGGAGGCCGCCGTGGCGCTCCTGGAACGCTCACTGGCCGACGCCGACGCCATCCCGGTCCAGCAGGTGCTCCCGACGTCGCTCGTCATCCGCGACACGACGGCGCCCCCGAGGCGCTCGTGAGCTCGCCCGACCTGCTGCTGCTCCACGGCACGGACGACGTGTACGTGGCGCTGCGGTCGCTCGCAGCCGGCGAGACCGTCGCCGACCCCGAGGGAGGGGCGCTGTCAGTCGCGGACGATGTCCCGACGGGCCACAAGGTCGCGCGGCGCGACCTCTCGGCGGGCTCGCTCGTGCGCAAGTACGGCCAGATCATCGGCTCGGTCGTCGAGGAGGCCTCGCGAGGCGCTCACCTCCACACGCACAACCTCGCCATGCCGCCCAGGGATGCCCGCGTCAGCGAGGACACCCACGCCGGTACGGCTCCGGCCGCCTCCACCCCTCGGACATTCCTCGGCATCCGCCGCCCCGACGGTCGGGTGGGCACGCGCAACTACATCGGCGTGCTCACGACGGTGAACTGCTCGGCCACTGTGGCGCAGCACATCGCCCGTCACTTCGACCTCGTCGACCTGCCGGACGGCGTCGACGGCGTCGTCGCCCTGACCCACGGCTCGGGCTGCGGGCTGGAGGCCAGAGGTCCCGCGTGGGAGACGCTGCGACGGACACTGGTCGGCTACGCCACCCACCCCAACATCGGCGGCCTCGTCGTCGTCGGGCTCGGGTGCGAGGTGCTCACGATGGACCAGTTCCTCGCCGACCTCGGCGTGACGGACGTCCCGACGGTCGCGTACACGATCCAGGACGTGGGCGGTACGAAGGTGGCTGTACGCAAGGGCGTGGAGCTCGTCACGGAGCTCGCGAGCCGGATCGGCGTGGAGCGCACCGAGTGCGGCCTCGGCGAGCTCGTCCTCGGGCTCAAGTGCGGCGGCTCGGACGCCTGGTCGGGTCTCACGGCGAACCCCGTCCTCGGCTACGCGAGCGATGTCATCGTGGCAGCCGGGGGCACGACGATCCTCGCGGAGATGCCCGAGATCTACGGCGCGGAGCACCTGCTGGCGTCGCGGGCGACGGAGCCGGCTGTGGCCGATGCGCTGTACGCGAAGATCGCGTGGTGGGAGACGTACGCGGCGGAGAACGGCGCGACGCTGGACGCCAACCCCTCGGCCGGCAACAAGGCGGGCGGCATCACGACGATCGTCGAGAAGTCGCTCGGGGCGGTGGCCAAGGCCGGAACCGCCCCTGTCAGCGCGGTGGTCGACTACGGCGCGCGCGTCCCCGAGTCAGGGCTCGTCATCATGGACACCCCAGGCTACGACCCCGTCTCCGTGACAGGCATGGTGTCCGGTGGCGCGACGGTGGTCTGCTTCACGACGGGGCGAGGCTCGGTGTTCGGCTCGAAGCCCACGCCGACGCTCAAGCTGGCGACGAACTCCGACCTCGCCCGGCGCCTGTCGGGCGACATCGACCTCGACTGCGGGCCAGTGCTCGACGGTCGACCCATCGCCGAGCTCGGCGAAGAGCTGCTCGACCTGATCTGCGCCACGGCATCAGGTCGCCCCACGGCATCCGAGGACCTCGGTGTCGGGAACGAGGAGATCATCCCGTGGCGGACAGGAGCGGTGATGTGAGCGGTGCGGTACGGGTGGCGCAGGTCGGTCTGCGCGGGTTCGGCGCGATCCACCTCGAGCGGGTCGACAGGCTGGCCGCTCTGGGACGGGTGGAGCTCGTCGCGGCGGCCGACCCGGCGGGACCGCTCGAGGGCCGGGACGTGCCGTGGTACCCCACGCTCACCGAGCTCCTCGCCCACCACGAGGTCGACATCGTCAACATCGCCACCCCCATCGGCACGCACTTCGCCCTCGCGTCCGAGGCGCTCGCCGCCGGCGCGGACGTCATGCTCGAGAAGCCGCCCGTCGCGTCCCTCGACGACTTCTGGCGCCTCCTCGACGCGGAGAAGGCGAGCGGTCGGTCCGTACAGATCGGGTTCCAGGCGCTGGGCTCCGAGGCCGTGGCGCGGGTCCGCGAGCTGGCCCCCAGGATCGGGGAGCTGACCAGCGTGCAGATCTGGGGCATGTGGCTGCGCGACAACGCGTACTACGGCCGCGCGGCCTGGGCGGGGAAGCGGGTCATGAACGGCGCGCGCGTGGCCGACGGGGTCTGCACGAACCCGCTGGCGCACTCGTTCGCGACCGCGTTCGCCCTCGTCGGGCTCACCGACATCAGCCAGATCGAGGCGATCGAGACCGAGCTGTACCACGCGCACGACATCGAGGCCGACGACACGAGCTGGGTGAAGATTCGCCGGACGGACGGGGTGCCGATCGACGTCAGCCTGACCCTGTGCGGGCCGGTGCAGGAGGAGCCGAAGGTGACGCTGGTGGGTACGAAGGGGCGCATCTCCCTCACGTACACCACCGACGACATCGAGGCCGACATGAGCGGGATGGGCCTCACGGAGCACACGGGCCGGGCGGACCTGCTCGAGAACCTCGTCGACCACCGCGAGTCCGGCGTCCCCCTGCTCGTGCCGCTCGCTGACACCATCGGCTTCATGG
>DASSQF010000294.1:0-2499 GCA_035702685.1 Propionibacteriaceae bacterium | reverse complement strand
CCGTACGGCTCGGGCCGTCGGTTGGACGCGCTGGCGGGCCCTGTGGCGCCACGGGGTGCGCAACGCGGCCATCTCCGTCGTCACGGTCATCGGCCTGCAGCTGTCCACCCTGCTCGTCGGCGCCATCGTCGTGGAGCAGGTCTTCCGCATCCCGGGACTCGGCACGGCACTGCTGTCCGCGGTCTCCAACCGCGACCTCATCGTCGTCCAGGGCATCGTCATGGTGCTCGTCTTCGCCGTCCTCGTCATCAACCTGCTCACCGACCTGAGCTACCTCGTCATCGACCCCCGGCTGCGGCGCGGTGACGCCCGATGAGGCGCGCCGGGCTCTGGACGGGAGTGGTCCTCGTCGCCCTGGTCCTGCTCGCAGCGCTCGTCTCGCTCGTGTGGACCCCGTACAACCCGCTCCAGGTCCAGCCGTCCCAGACGCTGCGTCCCGCCGGCTGGCCGCACCTGCTCGGGACCGACGGCTTCGGCATCGACATCCTGTCGCGCCTGCTCGTGGGCGCACGGACGACCGTGTACGTCGGGGTCGTCGCGGTGAGCCTCGCTGCTCTCGGCGGCGTGCCGCTCGGCATCCTCGCGGGGATGCTCGGCGGCTGGGTGTCCCAGGTCGTCCTCCGTGTGACGGACGTCCTGTACGCGTTCCCGGCGCTGCTCCTCGCGATCCTGCTCGCGGCCGCGGTGGGAGCCTCGACGACGACCGCCATGGTCGCGATCGGCATCGCGTCGATCCCCGCCTTCGCACGGGTCGCGCGCGCCGCCACGCTCATCGTCATGACCCAGGACTACATCCTGGCGGCGACGGCGTCGGGTACGTCGAGGTGGACCACGTCCGTACGACACGTGCTGCCCAACATCGCCGCGGTCCTCGGGGTGCAGGCGTCGGTGTCGTTCGGCATCGCCATCCTCGCCGAGGCCGCCCTCTCGTACCTGGGCCTCGCGACGCCCCCTCCCACGCCGACGTGGGGGCGGATGCTCCACGACGCGCAGACGTACATCTTCAGCGCGCCGGTGCAGGCGCTGTGGCCCGGACTCGCGATCGCCCTGTCGGTGCTCGGGCTCAACCTGCTGGGCGACGGCCTCCGCGACCACCTCGACCCGCGGCTGCGGGAGGCGGCATGACACCCGCACGCGGTTCGAGCGGCCCCCTCCTGGAGGTCACCGACCTGAGGATCGAGTTCGGCCGGTCCCGGCGCGAGGTCGTGCACGGCATCTCGTTCAGCCTCGGACCAGGGGAGAGGCTGGGCCTCATCGGCGAGTCGGGCTCCGGCAAGACCGTCACCGCCCTCGCGGTGATGGGGCTCCTCGCCGAGAACGCGAGGGTGTCCGGGTCGATCCGCCTGGCCGGTCGGGAGCTCGTCGGGCTGGCCGACCGGGACCTCGCTCCGCTGCGCGGTGACGCCATGAGCATGGTCTTCCAGGAGCCGATGACCGCGCTGGACCCGACGATGCCCGTCGGGCGACAGGTCGCCGAGGTGCTGCTCCTGCACCAGCACCTCGCGCACGGGGCGGCCCGCGGCCGTGTCGTCGACGTGCTGGCGGAGGTGGGGCTCGAAGACCCCGAGCGGGTGGCCGACGCGTACCCGCACGCCCTGAGCGGGGGCCAGCGCCAGCGGGTCGTCGTCGCGATGGCGCTCATCAACCGGCCGGACCTCGTCATCTGCGACGAGCCCACGACGGCGCTCGACGTGACGGTCCAGGCGCGGGTGCTCACGCTGCTCGACGCCGAGCTCGAGGCCGTGGGCGCGTCGTGCCTGTTCATCTCGCACGACCTCGCCGTCGTGTCCCAGCTCTGCGAGAGGGTGCTCGTCATGCTGGACGGTGAGATCGTCGAGCAGGGGAGCGTGGCGGACGTGTTCAGCGCGCCGACCCACCCGTACACGCGTGGTCTCGTGGCGACCGCACGCCTCGACGCGGTCGCGCCGGGGGACAGGCTGCCCACGGTCGAGGACTACTACGCACGGCAGGGACGGGCATGAGCCTGTACGAGGTCGACCACGTGAGCCGCCGGTACGGCCGGGAGGGCAGCCCGGGATCGGTCCTCGCCGTCGACGACGTGTCCCTCACGGTCGAGGCCGGACAGCGGCTGGGCATCGTGGGGGAGTCCGGGTCCGGGAAGTCGACGCTCGTCCGGATGATGGCCGCGCTGGACGAGCCCACCTCGGGCGTCATCCGGTTCGGCGGAGACGTCGTATCCCACCGGCGCGAGCGGGACCTCGCCGGCCTGCGCTCGTCCGTACAGCTCGTCTTCCAGGACCCGCGCTCATCCCTCGACCCTCGGATGCGGGTCGGGACGATCATCACCGAGCCCCTGAGGTCGCGGCTCCTGCGGGTTGCCGGGGACGTGCCGACGGACCACCGGACGAGGCTGGCACAGGTGCTCGAGTCGGTCGACCTTCCGCTGGAGGTCGCCGACCGCTTCCCCCACGAGCTGTCCGGAGGCCAGCGGCAGCGGGTCGCCATCGCCCGGGCCCTGGCGCCTCGGCCACAGGTGCT
>DASSQF010000293.1:0-5959 GCA_035702685.1 Propionibacteriaceae bacterium | reverse complement strand
CGGGCGCCGGCTCGTCGTCGGGTTCAGCCGGCGTGAACGCCGACCGCCGAGGACGCGTTGCCGGTGGGTCGTCGTGCGGGACAGGGCTCACGGCCGAGCGACGGGGACCCTCGTCGTCGATCTCCTCGACGTCCAGCGGGCTCATCGCGCTGCGCCGAGGGTCAGCCCCCAGTTCCTCGTCGTCCCACGGGCTCATCGCCGAGCGGCGCGGCAGGCTGTCCGGGTCGTCCTCCTCGAACGGGCTCATGGCCGAGCGGCGCGGCGAGGCCTCAGGCTCGTCGTCCTCGGGGACGGGGCTGAGCGCCGACCGGCGGGCCTGCGGTGACTCGCCGTGATTCCGGCGGGAGGCGGCGTCGCCGGGAACCCAGCGTCGAGGATTCGGTCCCCAGCCGCGAGACGCGGACACACGATCCGGGTCGGGTCCTCCCGACCCGGACGGGATCTCGTCGCCCGCGGCCATGGCTCCGGCTACGCCACCTCGTCGAGCGCCTTGCGGAGCTGGAGCTTCGGCACGGCCCCCATGAACTGCTTGACGACCTCGCCGCCGGAGAAGACGAGGACGGTGGGGAGGCGAAGCACTCCGTACGTGGCGGGGACGGACGTGTTGGCGTTCGTGTCGAGCTTCACGAAGTCGATCCTGCCGTCGTACGTGCTGGCCAGCTCGTCGAGGATCGGCGAGAGCTGCTTGCAGGGCGCGCACCAGTCGGCCCAGAAGTCGACGACGACCGGACGCGGGGACGCGAGGACCGTCGCGGCGAAGTCGGCGTCGGTGACGTCGGTGGCATGGGACATGGCTGTCTCTCCTTCTGGGGGACCAGTGTGGCAGGTCAGCTCGCCGCGGTGGCGAGCACTTCGGAGTCGGCGAGCTCGAGCAGGAACCGCTCGGCGTCGAGGGCGGCCGCACAGCCGCTCCCCGCAGCCGTGACGGCCTGGCGGTACGTGTGGTCGACCAGGTCGCCACAAGCGAAGACGCCGGAGAGGTTCGTACGGGTGGAGCGGTCGGCGACCTTCACGTAGCCGGCCGGGTCGAGCTCGACCTGGTCGCGGACCAGCTCCGAGCGGGGCTCGTGGCCGATGGCGACGAACACGCCTTCGGCCGGGATCGTCCGCAGCTCGCCGGTCACGGTGTCCTTCAGCGTCACCGACTCGACCTTGGAGTCGCCGTTGATCTTGACGATCTGCGAGTTCCAGGCGAAGTCGATCTTCGGGTCGGCCTCCGCGCGGGCACGCATGATCTTCGAGGCGCGCAGCTCGTCGCGACGGTGGACGATGGTCACCGACGTGCCGAAGCGTGACAGGAACGTCGCCTCCTCGACCGCGGAGTCGCCGCCGCCGGCGACGACGATCGGCTTGTTCTTGAAGAAGAAGCCGTCACACGTCGCGCACCACGAGACGCCGCGACCCGACAGCCTGTCCTCGTCGGGAAGCCCGAGACGCTTGTACCCCGACCCCATCGCGAGGATGACCGCCTTGGCGCGGTGCTCGGTGCCCTCGGAGTCCACGACGGTCTTGATCGGACCCTCGAGCCGGAGCTCGATGGCGTCGTCGGCGACCAGCTCGGCACCGAAGCGCTCCGCCTGCGCACGCATCTGGTCCATGAGGTCCGGCCCCATGATCCCCTCAGCGAAGCCGGGGAAGTTCTCGACCTCGGTGGTGTTCATGAGGGCCCCGCCGGCGGTGATGGACCCTTCGAACACGAGGGGCTTCAGCTCGGCGCGCGCCGCGTAGATGGCGGCCGTGTACCCGGCCGGTCCCGAACCGACGATGATGATCTCCCGGACCTCGTCAGACATGCGATGCGACTCCCTCTCGTACGTGCAGCAAACCCTACAGACAGCCACTGTCAGCGGCGTCGACGACAACACCGCAGAGTACCTCCAGATTCCCCCAGGGGGTATTCGGACGGATGGCCGGAGGTGTCCTCGTCGGCGTCGTGCGAGGGGCAAAGCTTCCACCTCACGTGAGGTGCAGCGAAATTTCTTCCCTGGTACGGAAAAGGGCGCGTCCTGCCGCCCCCGGAACGACGCTCCTTGTCAGGGCGCCATTGGCCGCGTACGTGCCGAAGCCAGGGCGATGGACGCCGCCCAGCGCCACATGAGTTATTCACAGAATTGGTTGCGGAGGGTCGGGACCGGGTTTAGGAAGGCTCCAACGACCGCCCACCCCAAGAGGCCCACATGCCGCACCACGGTCGGACAGAGCAGCCGTCCGACGCCTCCGAGTCCTGCCGCACGCGTCCGCTGGAGCCGGGACGATGACGACGACGAGCACCCGTCCGCACACTCCGATCGCGGACCAGGTTCCGATGCCGGCACCGCCACCCCGCCTGCGCCGGCGGCCGTCGCTGGTCGTCGCCTCCGCGCTGCTCGTCGTCCTCGGTGCGCTGGCCTCGGCCTGGGCGTACTCGAGCCTGGGGAACGCCCAGGATGTCCTCGCCCTCCGTACGGACGTGGCCCGCGGACGGGTCATCACCGCCGAGAGCCTCCAGGTCGTACGGGTCGGGGTCGACCCGGCGCTGCGCGTCGTACCCGCCTCCCAGGCCCCGGCGCTCGTCGGCAGCCGGGCCGCTGTCGACCTCAGGGCCGGCCAGCTGCTCGTCCCTGACGCGGTCACCTCGCAGCTGGTCCCCGGCATCGGCCGGTCTGCGGTGGGGCTGTCGCTCACCGCGTCGCAGATGCCGGGCGAGCCGCTCCTCGTGGGGGACGACGTGAGGATCGTGTCGACCCCTGGCGCGCAGGGCGACGTGGGGACATCGGGCTTGGCCGTGTACCGCGGTCAGGTCCTGGCGGTGTCGCCGACTGGCGCTGATGGAGCCACCGCCGTCACCGTCCAGGTGGACGCCGACGCCGCCCCCGAGATCGCGGCACGGTCCGCGACCGGGAAGGTTGCGCTCGTTCTCGACTCCAGGGTGCGCTGATGGCCATCGTCGTCCTGGCATCGGCCTCGGGCTCTCCGGGGGTGACGACCACCGCCCTGGGAGTGGCTCTCGTCTGGCACCGGCCGGTCGTCCTCGTCGATGCCGACCCGGTAGGCGGCTCGGCGCTGCTCGCCGGGTACTTCCAGGGGACGGTCATCGACGACGACGCCATGGTCGCCCTCGTCCTTGCACAGCGGGACACGAGGCTCGCCGAGGTGCTCCCGAGCACCCTCATCCCGGTGCCCGACTCGCACGTGTCGATCCTCCCCGGACCCAAGTCCCACGTACAGGCGGGCAGCCTCGCCGAGCTGTGGGGGCCTCTCGCCTGCGAGCTCGCCGTGCTGGAGCAGACGGGACAGGACGTCATCGTCGACGCGGGACGCCTCGGCATGGTGCACTCTCCGGACGCGCTGCTCAGGGCCGCCGACCTCGCCGTGCTCGTCACCCGGTCACCACTCCCGGCGCTGGCGGCCGCGCGGCAGTGGGCCACCGCGTGGTCCGCGGCGAGCAAGGACGGAACGGGACCCGCCTCGGCGGCGGCCCTCGTCGTGGGGCCGGGCCGTCCGTACGAGTCGTCGGAGGTCGAGAAGGTCCTCGAGCTCCCGGTGCTGGAGAGCGTCGCCTGGGAACCCCGGTCGGCGGCCGTCCTCAGCGAGGGCCAGAAGCCGCCTCGTGCCTCCTGGCCGCAGCGGGACGAGCTGGTACGGAGCTACCGCGCCGTGGCCGCCGCGCTGCAGCAGCGGGTGGCTGCACAGCGGCTCGCCGCGTCGTCGGGTGACGTGTGGTGACCAGAGACCTCCCTCGCGTGGGCGTCGTGACGGACCCGTCGGAGCTTCCGCTGTTCGCCCGCACCGCCTCGCGTACCGTCGGGGCCACCGGCCCCTTCGTACCCACGAGTCCCTCCGAGCCAGTCTCCCCGCCGACGGTGGACTGGTGGGAGGACGCCCTCAGCCACGGGTCGAGAGCCGTCCACGGCCCGGCGGTCGACTGGGCGCTGGTGGCCGCGTTGCGCTCGGCCGCCTCGGAGCGCCTCATGCGGGCCATGGAGGCCGATCCCCACCTGGGAGCCCAGGAGCAGCAGGCCCTGGGGCGCAGGATCATCGGCGAGCTGCTGATGGAGGAAGCCAAGCAGTCGGCGTCGGCTGGACGAGGTGCGGTCGAGCGCCGCCAGGAGTCCGCCGTGGCCCACGCCGTGTTCGACGCCTTGTTCCGGCTGGGCAGGCTTCAGCCGCTGGTCGACGACCCGAAGGTGGAGAACGTCACGATCCTGGGCCACGAGGTCGTCTGGCTGGAGTACGAGGACGGTCGGCTCGTACGGGGTCCGGCCGTGGCCGACTCGGACGCCGAGCTCGTCGACTTCCTCGTGTTCCTGGCGTCGCGGTCGGAGGTCAACGCGCGGCAGTTCTCCGAGGCGGAGCCCCGGCTGCACCTACGGCTCGACGGGGGAGCGCGGCTCGCGGCGACCGCGTGGGTGACGCCGCGGCCGTCCGTGGTCATCCGCCGGCACCGCCTGCGGGAGGCGACGCTCGCGCAGCTCGTACGGAAGGGGTCGATGGGTCCGGTGGCCGCGTCGTTCCTCGCGGCGGCGGTGCGGGCGCGGAAGTCCATTGTCGTGGCCGGTCCTCAAGGGGCCGGCAAGACCACGATGCTCAGGGCGCTGTGTGCGGAGATCGGCCCGATGGAGGCGATCGGGACGTTCGAGACGGAGTACGAGCTCCATCTGCACGAGCTGAAGGAGCGGCACCCCATCGTGCACGCGTGGGAGGCGCGGCCGGGCGGGGAGATGCAGGCGAACGGCCGTCGGGCGGGGGAGTTCACCGTCGACGACGCCCTGTACGACTCGTTCCGGTTCAACCTGTCGCGCCAGATCGTCGGCGAGGTCCGCGGCAGGGAGGTCCTCGCGATGCTCGAGGCGATGCAGGCGGGGACGGGATCGCTGTCGACGACTCACGCCGAGTCGGCGGAGAGCGCCGTGAGCAGGCTCGTCACCTGTGCGATGAAGGCAGGCCCGCACGTCACGTACGACTACGCCGTACGGGCCATCGCATCGGCCGTCGACATCATCGTCCACGTCGACGTACGGACAGAGGCGCAGCGTGACGGCTCCTTCCTCAAGCGTCGCTGGACGTCGGAGATCGCCGTCCTGACCCCGGGTGAGCGGGAGCGCGGCTACGCCATCTCGAGCCTCTTCCGCTGCCGCCCCGGCTCGACGCGCCTTCGCGCGGTCGGCGGTCTCCCCGACGAGTACCGGGCACTGGCGGGGTCGGGCTTCGACCTGGCCGGGTACGTCCGGGAGAGCCAGGAGGCGGGGGCATGACCGGCCTCGTGCCCGCCCTGGGCGGGGCACTGGTCATCGCCGGTCTCATCGGGATCGTCGTCGGGATCGTCCCGTCTCCCGAGCGGCCGCCGGGGCCGCGGCGCACACGGTGGGTCGCACGGATCCGCATCTCGCGTCGGTCACGGGTACTTCTTGGCGTCGGAGTGCTCCTCGGCGTGCTGGTCTCCCTCGCCACAGGGTGGCTCCTCGCAGTGGTCGTGCTGCCGGTCGCGGCGGTCGGCCTCCCAGTTCTTCTCTCTGCGGGAGAGGGCAGTGAACGCATCGCCCGGCTCGACGCCATGGAGGAGTGGATCCGGTCGCTGTCGGGAGTGCTCACAGCCGGGGTGGGGCTCGAGCAGGCCCTCATCGCCACACTGCGCTCGGTGCCGTCGCCGATCAGACCCGAGGTGGCGCGCCTGGTCGCCCGGCTCAGGGCGCGCTGGTCGACCGAGTCCGCCCTGCGGGCGCTCGCCGACGACTTCGACGATCCGACCGGAGACCTCATCGTGGCGAACCTGATCCTCGGGTCCCGGCGCCGCGGGTCGGGTCTCGCCGACGTGCTGGCGAGCCTCGCCGAGTCCGTCGCTGCAGACGTCCGGGCGCGGGGCGCCATCGAGGCCGACCGTGCCAAGCCCCGCACGACCGCCCGCTGGGTGACGATCATCACGGTCTCTGTGCTCGTCGTCCTGGGCGCCACCGGAGACTACGTAACTCCGTACCGCTCC
>DASSQF010000292.1:0-9048 GCA_035702685.1 Propionibacteriaceae bacterium | reverse complement strand
GGATCGCTGAGGATCTTGACGATGATGCCGCCGATCGTGATCGTGCCGACGGTGAGCAGGGCGTACTCCGCGGACACGGCGCCGCGCTCTGCGCGCTTCAGCAGCGACACGCGTCGAGGCGCCGGAGACGTGGTGACGAGTTCGGACATGACGGTTCCTTTCGTGAGCGGCGCCGGGCGGCGCCTCACCCTTGACCATGTGCAGCAGCACGCTGATCCGTCATGCGGCCCGGGACCTGTGGATGACTGGCCCCAGCTGTGGAGAACTCAGTGGACGAACGCCGTCACCACGGCGGCGATGACCGGCACGACCCCCAGCAGGAAGAACGCCGGGAGGTAGCAGACCGAGACGGGGATGATCGTGCGGACACCCACCGCCCTTGCCCGAGCCAGCGCGTCGGCCTGTGCCGCGGCGCGCGCAGCCTCTGCATGCCTCGAGAGCAGGGGGCCCAAGGCGGTCCCCGCCTCACTCGCCCGCGCCAGGTCACGGGCGACAGGGCCGAAGACCGGATCCTCGCGGAGCACAGCCCAGGAGTCGCTGTCGCCGAAGCCGGCCGCGGTGCGCGAGGTGACCTGACCGAGCCGCTCCTCCACAGGTCCGCCGAGCGCAGAAGCCACTGCCGCGGCGGCACCACGCAGGGGCATCCCGGCGCCGACGCAGGCAGCGAGGATGTCGAGAGCGCCGGGCAGCTCCGCCACCAGGTTGGCTCGGGCGGCAGCCAGCTCGCCGCCCTCCAGCCGGCCGATTCCCCAGAACACGCCGGTGCCTACCCCCAGCGCCGTGGCCAGCTGGACGAGTGGTGGGCCGCCGGCAAGGGCAATCGCGGCCAGGCCGGCCCCGCCGCCTGCCACAGCACGGATGAGGGGCGACGGTGAGGAGGGCTTCGCTCGTAGCCACGACGGCCAGACCAGTCCGGGAGGCTCAGCGAGCCGTCTGAGTGGGCTCTCCGGCCACCCGAGCTGTACCGCCAAGCCGCTCGCCAGCGCTGCCCACAGGACGAGGGCCCCTCTCATGTCGGCCTCCGCCGTCGCCGAGGACGAGCAGCTCCCGGGGTCGCGCGCATCACCATCCCCTCCGTCCAGAGCAGGCCCGAGCATGCGAGGCTGGTCCCCAGTACGAGACACACGGGTCCCAGAACCCCTGTGACGAAGAACCGCAGCGGGTCTCCCCCCATCAGGAACCCGGCCAGGAGGCCGACGAGGGGGAGCACGCCGAGGACCTGGCCGCTGGCGCGTGGCCCCGCCAGCTCGGCCATGACAACGCGTTCGATGTCGCGGTCACGCCGGACGGCCTCAGCCACCGCTGCGAGCGCCTTCCCCAGGGGCGCTCCCGTCCGTGCGCCGACCTCCCACGCCTGTGCGAGCCTTACCAGGCCTTCGCCGCCGGGCCGGCTTCCCGCAACGCGGAGCGCATCCGCCACATCCGTGCCCACCCGGTGCGCCGCCACGACGGGCTCGAGCACCGCGCAGTCCTCGGCGGCCAGGACCAGTGCCGCCTCCGGGATGTGGCCGATGGCGACCAGAGACCCCACGAGGTCGCAGGCCTGCGCGACCTCGGCCGCTCGCCGGGTCCGGCGTCGACGTCGTACCGCGCCTCGTACGGCCCCCAGCACCGTCACGACGAGCAGCCCTGTCGACGTCACCACGGCCCCGGCACCTGGTCCCCAGCCGAGCAGCGCGACGATCCCCGCTGCACAGACCGCGAGGCCCGCCACAGTGACCTCGCCCACCACTCGCCGGGCCACTGGTGACGTCCGGCCCAGTCGATGAGCGACACGGCGGGCGCCTGGAGGGGCGACCAGCATCATGGCGAGGAGAGACGCGGCAAGGGCCGCCAGGACGCTCACGTCGTCCCCAGGATCGTCTCGAGCTCGGTCAGGCCTCCGAGCCTACGGAGCCTGCCGTCGGAGGACACGGCGAGCGCTGGTCTTGCCTCGACGAATCCCCCGGGGCTCCGGCCCAGGACGGCGACGGCACTGACGCGTCGTCCCCGCACGTCGCGCACCAGGTGTACGACCGCCCGCAGTGCGGCGGCGATCTGGCTGTGGGCCGCCTCCCTACCCAGGCCGCCGAGCGCGGCGAGCGCCTCCAGGCGTGCGGGGACGCTCTCCGGCGTGTTCGCGTGCACGGTGCCACAACCACCCTCGTGCCCGGTGTTGAGCGCGATGAGCAGGTCGACGAGCTCGGCGCCACGCACCTCGCCCACCACGATCCGGTCCGGACGCATCCGCAGGGCCTGGCGCACGAGCTGGGTCATGGTGATGGCCCCCGCACCTTCGGCGTTCGCGACCCGCCCTTCCAGGCGGAGACAGTGAGGGTGGTCGGGCGCCAGCTCGCGAGAGTCCTCCACGACGACGATGCGCTCCGTGGGCGGGACCAGTCCCAGGAGCGATGCCAGGAGAGTGGTCTTCCCACTTCCCGTGCCCCCGGAGACGAGAAAGGCAGCCTTGGCGGCGACCATCCGCTCCAGGACGACGGCGACCTCGGGGTGGCACGTGCCGGAGGCCACCCAGTCCCCCAGGGACAGACGAGACCGCGACGGGATCCGCAGCGAGAGGCACGTACCGGCGTCTGCAAGACCTCCGAGAATGGCGTGGACGCGTGTCCCGTCGGCCATGCGGGCGTCCACGAAGGGCGAGGCGTCGTCGAGCCGTCGTCCGACGGAGGCCGCGAGACGGACGGCGAGCCGCCTGACGTCCTCGTCCGAGTCGAAGCGGATCTCGACTTTGCGGAGCCCCTCCCCCGTGTCCACGTACACGTCGTGCGGCCCGTTGACCAGCACATCGGTGACCCCGGGCAGTGCGAGCAACGGTTCGAGGCGACCCGCCCCCACGCTGTCGCGGTGGAGCGCTCGGGCCACCGCGAGCACGCTGGCGTCCGACACCACCTGCCCGCACCATCGCAGGGCGTCGGCGATGTCGGCGGCATCCGGTTCCCGGCCGAGCGTGGCGATCCTCGCCCGTACCGCCTCCCACTCCGCGGCGTTCATGCCCGCACCCTCCCCGGCGTGGTCATGAGAACCGTCCTTCCCTGCCCGGCAGCCTTCTCCCGCGCCTCTCCTCCCGGACCCGCCCGTGTGCTTCCGTCGCCGCTGTGCCGAGCTCCCCGAGGATCGAGGCGCACGCCCGAATCCAGCCCCGTCCCGCAGCCCTGTCCGGCGGCACACCGCGTTCGGCAGCGGACGCCAGCGCGTTGTCGACCGGAACCGATCCGAGCAGCGGGAGGCCCACAGCCGCAGCGACCTCCGCGGGCCGAAGCGTGCCGCCGGGACGCAGCCGGACGACGACACCTGCTCCGTGCACGTCGGCCGCCGAGAGCGTCATGCGCGCCGACGCCACCCCTCGTACATCCTGCGCGCAGACCAGCACGGTCCGGTCGGACCCGCGGAGCCCTTCCCGGGCGCCGGCGTCGAGCGAGCGCCCGACGTCCATGACGACGAGCTCGGTCGAGCGGGCCAGCGACGCGAGCACCGCCGCGACCGCGTCCCGCGGCACAGCGCCTTCCTCGTCCCGCCCCATCGAGACGAGGGTCATCCCGCACGACGCGGGGACGTGGCCGGCGAGCTCCCCGATCTGGCCGCGCGCGGACCGGAGCTTGTCCCAGCGCCACCCCGACACACGCTCTGCGCCGAGGAGCAGGTCCAGACCGCCCCCGAGCGGGTCGAGGTCGACGAGGGCCGTCTGTCCCAGGCTCGTACCTGCCGTCGCCAGTCCCACCGCCAGCGTCGACGCCCCCACACCTCCCGACCCGCCGAGCACACAGATGCGCGACGTCCGAATGCTCCCGCCCGTGCGCCCCGAGAGCACGTCGGCGAGGCACGCGCCCCCTTCGGGCAGCACGATCGTGGCGGCCCCGAGCGCGACAGAGGCGGACAGCGCGGTCGCGGGCGTCGACGAGTCCCCCAGCACGTACACGCCCTGCCGCACCGGCAGCCCCACGCGCCCTGCCGCCACGGCGAGGTCGGCGCCGACGAGCACCACTCGCGCGTCGCGCCAGCGGGCGATCAGCGACTCCGCGTCCCGGACTCGCACGATCGGACACTCCACCGCGGCTCCCGCCGCCGACACGGCCGCCGCGATCGCCTCGTCGGCCGTGCACAGCAGCGTCTCGATCATCGACTGCTCCACACCTGGACCATGGGCGCCCGGCCGCGGGATCGGTCACCAGCTCTGGCGCCTGTGGACAACTGCCGTCAGCGCCTTTACACAGCCTCCCGGCGGATGTGCGACCGGCCCACCGTCACGAGGTCCCCGCTACCCAGACGCCGCGTGGTTAGCATTTCGGTCATGGCCCGACCGTTCCTCCCCGAGTCCGCAGTGACGTGGCTCGTCGGCTCGGAGCCGAAGCGAGTGCTCGTCCTGGGCGCCACCGGCCCGTACGCCACCGCCATCCGCGAGCAGGGCCACGCTGTTCTCGTCCTCGACCGAGACCCGGAGACCCTGGGTCGCCTCATCGGCTCGAGGCCGGACCTCGGCGGAGTGGTCGCGCGGGCCGAGTCGATGCCCTTCGACGCCCAGCAGTTCGACCGGGTCGTGTGCCCGCAGAACCTCCACACGTTCGCTCCGGGCCTGGTGCTGGCGGAGATGGCACGGGTCCTTGCACCGGGCGGGCGCCTCTGCGTCACCTACCTCACGCGCGACGACTCCGTGCCGTGGGTCAAGCGCCTGGTGGGTGCCGTACAGACCTACCTTCCCCACGCCATGAAGGGCGCCTACGGGGAGGAGTCGGTCCAGCACGTGCAGGACTGCGACTACTTCCCCGTCGTCGAGACCCACACGAACCGAGTGTGGATCCCCTGCTCGCGCGCCAACCTCGTCGACATGGCGCTCGCTGCCGGTGCGGGGGGCCTGGACGACGCCAGTCGTACAGCCTTGGCCACGGCGGTGGGAGCGGTGTACGACGCGTCGGCCCGGCCTCCCGAGCCCCTGCAGCTCCCGTACCGGCTCTCCTGCTGGCGGGCCACCGTCGACCACTCCGAGCTCTCGCGGCCCTTGCCCGAGACGGACGACGCCCTGCACATCTCGCTGAGTGCGCCGACGAACTGACCACGACCCGCTGGGTGCGCCCCCTGACCCGTCAGGTCGCCGGCCACCGCATGACTCCCAGCATCCACATCCCCAAGTCCTGCCCACACGGGGATCTGTGCGGGCTCATGCCTCCCGACATCGCACCCACTAGGCTCGGACCAGCAGACCGAAGGAGCCGCCGTGAGCCAGACGCAGGATCTCAAGAGCCAGGTCTCGACCCTCCTGGACGCCGTCAAGGCGCTCGCGTTGGGCTGGAAGGACAAGGCGATCGCCCAGGCCAAGCCCAAGGCGAGGAGCGCCGGCATCCTCGGCGGCTCGTTCGGGGCAGCGGGCATGCTCGCGGTCAAGGCCGTCTCGCTCCTCGTCCTGGCCGCCGCGGCCGGGTTCGGAGCCCTCTACGCGGGGGCCATGAACCCGTGGGCGGCGACGGCCCTCGGTCTCGTCACCGTCGCCGTGATCCTCCTCGTCCTCGCCGGCATCCTCGCCCTCGTCGGGCGCGCCCAGATCCCTGAGCTGACGAAGAAGGTCGACATCGGCGACGACGTGAAGCAGGGCGCCGAGACGGTCCGGGCCGGCATCGAGAAGGGCAAGGCGGAGGTCGACGCCGAGATCGAGGGCGTGCACCCGGCCGAGCTCGACCTGCGCTGAGCTCTCGCGCCGCCTCGACGGGCGGCCGCCAGGGCGCCTACGTGCGTCACGCCCCGGCAGCCCCGGCGTCAGGACAGCCGTACGACGCGCGACTCCCAGGGCGCCAGCACGTCGACGTCCGCGATCTCGTGGGTCGCGATGAGCACCTCACAAGCCCCGTGGTCGGGCAGGCCCAGCGGCAGCCGTACCGGCTCGCTCGTGACGTTCGCCAGCACGAGGATGCGGCCCTCGCCGAGGGTCCGGGTGAAGATGACGAGCCGTTCGTCCTCGGGGATGAGCATGGTCACCTCGCCGAGCTGGACCACCGGGTCGTCGTGGCGGAGCTGGATGAGCCGCCTGTAGTGGTGGAAGACCGAGTCGGGGTCGACGAGCTGGGCTGCGGCGTTGATCTCGGCCGCGTTGGGGTTCACCGCGAGCCACGGACCCGTCTCGGAGAAGCCCGCGTTCACGCCCGCGTCCCACTGCATCGGGGTCCGTGCGTTGTCGCGCGAGCCACGAGCCAGGCCCGGCAGCACGGACTCGAGCGTGGCCCCCATCCTGAGGGCCTGGTGCAGGTAGCCGAGCGTCTCGATGTCGCGGAAGTCACCCTCGGCCTGGAACGGGTAGTTCGTCATGCCGAGCTCTTCACCCTGGTAGACGTACGGGGTGCCTCGCTGCAGGTGGAGGATCGTGGCCAACGTCTTCGCGGAGGCCTCGCGGAACTTCGGCGAGTCGTCGCCCATACGGCTCACGCTGCGGGGCTGGTCGTGGTTCTCGAAGTACAGCGAGTTCCAGCCCCGCCCTATCCCGGTCTGCCAGCGGCTGACGTTCTCCTTGTACTCGACCCATGGCCAAGGCTTCGAGTCGAACCGTCCCGTCGGCCCGTTGTCGAGCATCACGTGCTCGAACTGGAACACCATGGACAGCGCGCCGGTCTGCGGGTCCGTGTACGAAGCGGCCTTCTCGAGGGTCGTCCCCGGCATCTCGCCGACCGTGATGAGGTTGTGGCCCTTGAGCACCTTCTCGTGCATCTCGCCGAGGAACTCGGAGAGCCGGTGCCCGTCGGCGACGAGGCTGAGGTCGTAGCAGAGCCCCGTGTCCCCGGTCACGGGCCCGTCGGCCAGGACGGGCTTGGAGATGAGGTTGATGACGTCCATCC
This sequence comes from Propionibacteriaceae bacterium, assembly GCA_035702685.1. Lineage (GTDB taxonomy): Bacteria > Actinomycetota > Actinomycetes > Propionibacteriales > Propionibacteriaceae > Fen-668. The sequence goes on along the minus strand of DASSQF010000292.1, from coordinate 2,236 downwards.
GGAAGCCGTCGACACCTCGGTCCAGCCACCACGACATCATGTCGAAGACGGCTGTACGGACCTCGGGGTTCTCCCAGTTGAGATCCGGCTGCTTCCGGCTGAAGAGGTGGAGGTAGTACTCGCCGCTCCGGGGGTCGTACTGCCACGCCGGGCCGGAGAAGAAGGAGCCCCAGTTCGTCGGCTCCGCACCCGGCGTCCCGGGCTCGTGCCCCTCGCGAGGAGGCCGCCACCAGTACCAGTCGCGCTTCGGGCTCTGCGGGTCGCGCGAGCTCTCGAACCAGGGGTGCTCGTCGGAGGTGTGGTTGACGACGAGGTCCATGACGAGCTTGATGCCCCGGTCGTGGAGCTCCTCGATGAGCTTGTCGATGTCGTCGAGGGTGCCGAACAGCGGGTCGATGTCCTGGTAGTCCGAGATGTCGTACCCGTTGTCGTCCTGCGGGGACCTGAAGACCGGTGACAGCCACACGACGTCCACGCCGAGCAGCGACAGGTAGTCGAGGTGGCCGAGGATGCCCTTGATGTCGCCGATGCCGTCGCCGTTGGCGTCGGCGAAGGAGCGCGGGTAGATCTGGTAGACGACGGCGCTGCGCCACCAGTCGTCGGGACGTGCGTCGCGGGCGTTTTGAACGATCGAGGTCACACCCTGATTCTTCCGTCCCCCGCAGGCCCCCGCAACGTTTTCGGACGAACCGGGCCGCTCCCTAGGGACGCACGTCCGGGAGGAAGCGGGCGGGGATCGTGACGTAGCGCTGCCGGTCCCAGGGTCGGGACCAGCCGCCGGCCTCGAGGACGGCATCGAGCACGTACGCGCTGAACCCCCAGACGTACAGGCTCTCGCCGTCGAGGCTCGGGTCCGGTACCTCGAAGCCCGGCCCGGTACGCCCTGACGAGTGGCGCCACGAGGAGCGGTTCTCGGGCGCGACCAGGGAGGACACGGGGACGCGCAGCACCTGCGCCACCTCACCCGGCTGAGGGGCGAGGTCGCCGGAGCCGGGCCAGTACGCGACCACGGCGTGCACGTGGAACTGCGACACCGGGATGCGGGCCGCTGGCAGCCGTCCCAGCACGCTCACAGAGGCGCGGTCCAGCCGGACCTCCTCCCACGCCTCCCGCAACGCGGCGTCCTCCGCGGACTCGCCGGCCTCGAGTGCCCCTCCTGGGAAGGCGATCTGGCCCGCGTGCTTGCGCATCCCCGCCGCACGCTCGATGAGCACGACGTCCGGGTCGTCCTGGGGCGTCAGCAGGACGAGAACCGCAGCCTCCCGGCTCGTGCCGATCTCCTCCGGCCCGAAGCGACGGGTGCGGAACGCCTCCGAGAGGATGCGGTCGTGCCCGAGCCCCGCGGCGAGCGCCCTCAGCGGCTCGGGAACCCGGGAGCCCTGCCCCGACTGGGCCGTCACACGGTGACCTTGAGGTACTGGGCCGTGAGCTCGCGGATCTGGTCGACCGAGCCGAACGCGCCCACGTAGTGGTACACGATCACGCCGTTCGCGTCGATGAACAGCGAGTGCGGCAGCGAGTTGAGCCCCAGCGGCGACATGGAGATCCTGTCCGGGTCGTACAGCTGCATGTACGTCCAGCCCTCGATCGCGGCGAACTCCACGGCGTAGTCCTCGCGCGGGTCGTTGCCGTCGATACCCACCATGGTGACCTTGCCGGCCGACAGCTTCATGAACTCGCGGATGTCGGGCGCCTCGGCGCGGCAGGGCGGGCACCACTGGGCCCAGAAGTTCACGATCATCGGTCCCCGAAGGGCGCCGAGACGGACCTTCCCGCCGCCCCCGAGGCAGGTCAGCTCCACGTCCGGCAGCCCGCCCTTGACCGCGGGAGCGGTGCCGGACGCGGCACAGTCCGGGATGCCGGCGGAACGCCTCAGGGCGACGAGGTCCGCGGGCGACGGCGTCGCCGTGGACGAGGCCGGCGACAGCACGGCCGGCCCGTTCGCGGGTGTGGGCTCCGGCACGGTGCAGCCCGCCAGGCCGGCGACGAGCGCGACGAGGACCAGGAGCACGCGCCTCATGACCGCGGCTCCCGCAGCAGCTTCGCCGCCTTGTCCGGCGAGGTCTCACCGGCGCCGAACGACGGGCACAGCGTTGCCACCGGGCAGGCTCCGCACGCCGGCCGTCGGGCGTGGCAGCAGCGCCGGCCGTGCCAGATCACCCTGTGCGAGAGCACCGTCCAGTCGCGCGGCTCGAAGAGCGCCGCGACGTCCGCCTCGACGACCACGGGGTCCTCC
>DASSQF010000291.1:0-2620 GCA_035702685.1 Propionibacteriaceae bacterium | reverse complement strand
AGCGGTACGGAGGTGACGCTCCCGGCCCTCGGTGAGAGCGTCTCCGAAGGCACCGTGTCCCGGTGGCTCAAGAACGTCGGCGACCGCGTCGAGACCGACGAGGCACTCGTCGAGGTCTCCACCGACAAGGTCGACACAGAGGTCCCCTCCCCCGTCTCCGGCACCGTCCTCGAGATCCGCGTGGGTGTCGACGAGACGGTCCCGGTGGGGTCGGTCCTGGCCGTCGTCGGTGAGGCTGCCGCCGCACAGGCCGCACCTGCGCCCGCGCCGGCTGCTGCTCCGGAGCCCGCACCGGCTCCGGCCGCACAGGCTCCCGCCGCCCCTGCCCCCGCTCCGGCTCCTGCCGCTCCTGCGCCTGCGGCTCCCGCCCCGGCCCCGGCTGCCGCCGCCCCAGCGCCTGCTGCACCCGCGCCCGCTCCGACCGCTCCGGCACCCGCTCCGGCCGCTCCGGCTGAGGCGACGCCCGCCCCACAGGCCGCCAACGCCGTGGCCCCGCGACGCGCGAGCGACGCCGAGACCGGCGACTCGTACGTGACGCCGCTCGTCCGTAAGCTCGCTGCGCAGCACGGCGTCGACCTCTCCACGCTGACCGGCACGGGCGTCGGCGGCCGCATCCGCAAGCAGGACGTCATCGACGCCGCGGAGAAGCAGAAGGCCGCTGCGGCCCAGGCCGCCCAGGCCCCTGCTCCCCAGGCGCCCGCCGCACCCGCACCCGCAGCGACCGCTCCTGCCGGCGTCTCGAGCCAGCGCGGGTCGACCGAGAAGATCTCCCGGCTCCGCGCCACGATCGCCCGCCGCATGGTCGAGTCGCTGCACGTCTCCGCCCAGCTCACAGCGACCGTCGAGGTCGACCTCACCTCGGTGTCGAAGCTGCGCGCGAGAGTGAAGGAAGACTTCAAGGCCCGGGAGGGCGCGTCCCTGTCGTACCTGCCCTTCATCGCGAAGGCCGCCATCGAGGCGCTCAAGCAGTTCCCGAAGGTCAACGCGACGATCGACACCGAGGCCGGGACGATCACGTACCCGAACGCCGAGCACGTGGGCATCGCGGTGGACACGCCCAAGGGCCTGCTCGTACCCGTCATCAAGGACGCGGGCGACCTCAACGTGGCCGGGCTCGCCAAGAAGATCGTCGACCTCGCCTCCAGGACGCGCAGCAGCCAGGTCACTCCCGACGAGCTGGCGGGCGGCACGTTCACGATCACGAACTACGGCTCGGCCGGCACGCTCTTCGACACGCCGATCGTCAACCAGCCCCAGGTCGCCATCCTCGGCACGGGCGCGCTCGTGAAGCGCCCCGTCGTCATCGACGACCCCGACCTCGGGGAGATCATCGCGGTCCGCGACATGATGTACCTCTCGCTGTCGTACGACCACAGGCTCGTCGACGGTGCGGACGCCGCACGCTTCCTCAGCGCCGTCAAGGCTCGTCTGGAGGCCGGTGACTTCGCTGCCGAGCTCGGGGCCTGAGCTCTCGCCGGCGATGCCGGCGGGAGGCGGTGACCTCGAGTTCGTACGGCTCGGCTTCGACGAGACGCCACCGCGGCTCGTCGACTACCAGTGGGCCTGGGACGAGCAGCGACGGATCCACGCCGAGGTGGCCGACGGCACCCGTCCCGGGACCGTGCTGCTGCTGGAGCATGCCGACGTGTACACGGCCGGGCGCCGTACAGAACCGGCTGAGCGGCCCCAGGACGGCACGCCGGTCGTCGACGTGGACCGGGGCGGCAAGATCACGTGGCACGGGCCAGGACAGCTGGTCGGGTACCCGATCGTCACACTGCCCAGCGGCATCTATGTCGTCGACTACGTGCGGCGCCTCGAGGAGGCCCTCATCCGCACGGTGTCCGAGTACGGGCTTCCGGCCATCCGCGTCCAGGGCCGCTCGGGCGTCTGGCTCCCCGCGTCGCGCGGTCGCCCGGAGCGCAAGGTCGTGGCCATCGGGATCCGCGTGAGCAGGAAGACCACGCAGCACGGCTTCGCGCTCAACGTCGATCCTGACCTGGCCGCCTTCGACCGGATCATCCCGTGCGGCATCACCGACGCTGGTGTCACCTCCCTCGCCGCAGAACTGGGAGATGCCCCGGACATGGCCGAGGTGGCCGACGTCGCCGAGCGGCACCTCCGCGACGTGCTGTCGTTCTCGGGTTAGCAGGCCGGACTCACCACAGTCGCTTCTCCGGCGTTCTGGGTGCGTACGTAGTCCAATGCCCCCGTCGGCTCCCGCTCTCTGAGCCGTCGTGAGCTTCATGACGGAACTCTCACGTTCATTGCCCTTCCGCGTCACCCCAGGTGATAGTTCACGTGGCCCTTCCGAGGGGAAGGAGCCGGGGGACTTCACAGAGCGTTGGCCTGTGACTGTAGAGAAGGGACTCCCTACATGAACGCGATTTCCGCTTACCTCACCACACTCGCCTTCGTCGCGCAGCAGCGTCTGGGCAAGGCCGCCAAGGGCGCGACCGCCGTCGAGTACGGCCTCCTCGTCGCTCTCATCGCCGCCGTCATCATCGCCATCGTTGCGACGCTCGGCGGCCAGATCGCGAACGCCTTCCAGACGATCGTCAACGGGCTCGGCGGCGCCGGGGCCTGATCTGCATGCACCTCGCCGGGGCCGGCTGGTCGC
>DASSQF010000290.1:0-5628 GCA_035702685.1 Propionibacteriaceae bacterium | reverse complement strand
ATGAAGTCCGCGATGGGCTCCGGGTTGAAGGCGGCGTGTCCGCCGGCGATGACGACGGGATGCGACTCGTCACGGTCGACGGCGTGGAGCGGGATGCCCGAGAGGTCGAGCGCCTGGAGCAGGTTCGTGTAGCCGAGCTCGGTGGAGAACGAGACGCCGAGCAGGTCGAACGCGGCGACGGGGCGGTGCGAGTCGAGCGTGAACTGCGGGATCCCGTGGCGACGCAGCAGCGTCGCGAGGTCGGGCCAGATCGCGTACGTGCGCTCGGCGACCACCCAGTCCAGCTCGTTGAGGATCTCGTACAGGATCGCGACGCCCTGGTTGGGCTGGCCGACCTCGTACGCATCCGGGTACATGAGGCACCATCGGACCTCGACGTCCGACCATGCCTTGAGCACCGAGTTGTGCTCGCCCCCCACGTACTGGATGGGCTTCGCGACTCGCGCGAGCAGCGGCTCGAGGGACGCGAAGAGCGAGCCCGGGTCGACGTCGTGGGCGAGAGTGGTCATCGGGCAAGAGTACCTGCGACCGTCCCGGCCGCCTCGGCCGTTCGAATCGGGCCGGATCGCGAGAAGCTCGCGAATCCCTGCCGTCGTGACGGATGCGCGCGCCGGCTCCGGTCGGGTGAACGCTTGTGCGGACCCGCTGACAAGCGTGCATCCGGGTGGAAGGATCGCGCCATGAAGAAGCTGATCAACGACGCCGCTGACGTCGTCGCCGAGTCCCTCCTGGGAGTCGAGGCCGCACACTCCGACCGTGTACGGGTCGACCACGAGAACAAGATCATCTACCGCAAGGACGCCCCGGTTCAGGGCAAGGTCGGCCTGATCTCGGGTGGCGGCTCGGGTCACGAGCCCATGCACGGCGGGTTCGTCGGCACGGGCATGCTCGACGCCGCATGCTGCGGTGAGGTCTTCACCTCCCCGGTCCCCGACCAGATGATGGCCGCCACGCTGGCGGTCGACGGCGGTGCAGGCGTCCTCCACATCGTGAAGAACTACACGGGCGACGTCATGAACTTCGAGATGGCCGCTGAGATGGCCGCCTCGGACTCCGGCGTCCGCGTCGAGTCCGTCGTCCTCGACGACGACGTGGCGGTGCAGGACTCCCTGTACACGGCTGGTCGCCGCGGCGTGGGCCTCACCGTCCTCCTCGAGAAGCTCACCGGCGCGGCCGCGGAGGAGAAGCGCGACCTCGACGCGATCGTCGAGCTGGCGAAGAAGATCAACGGCCAGGGCCGTTCGATGGGCATGGCGCTCACGAGCTGCACGGTCCCAGCGGCCGGCAAGCCGACGTTCGACCTCGGCGAGGACGAGATGGAGGTCGGCATCGGCATCCACGGCGAGCCGGGACGCCGTCGTCTCCCGATCGCCCCGGCCAAGGACATCGCCGCGATGCTCGTCGAGCCGATCCTGGCCGACATGGACTACTCGGGGTCCCCCGTCATCGCGTTCGTGAATGGCATGGGCGGCACGCCGCTGATCGAGCTGTACCTCATGTACAACGAGGTCCAGAAGCTCCTCGGCAAGGCCGGCGTCACCATCGCCCGCAACCTCGTGGGCAACTACATCACCTCTCTCGACATGGCCGGCTGCTCCGTGACGCTGCTCAAGGCTGATGACGACCTCATCACGCTGTGGGACGCGCCCGTGAACACGCCCGGCCTGCGGTGGGGCTGCTGATGGGGGCTGAGAAGGTCGGCGCATGGCTGGCCGACTTCGCGGACCAGATCCACGAGAACGCCGCCATGCTGACCGACCTGGACCGTCAGATCGGGGATGCCGATCACGGTTCCAACATGGACCGCGGCATGAAGGCGGTGGCCGCCCTGACCCCCTCCTCGTTCGCGGACCCCGGCGCGTACCTCAAGAAGGCCGGCATGACGTTGGTCTCCACCGTCGGCGGGGCGAGCGGACCGCTGTACGGGACGTTCCTCATGCGCGTGGGCGGCGCGTGGCCGGAGGAGGAGTCGGCGGAAGGCATCGGCGCCGCGCTGCGCGCCGGACTCGAGGGCATCGTGCAGCGGGGAAAGGCGGAGGTCGGCGACAAGACGATGGTCGACGCCCTCACACCTGCGCTGGCGGCGTACGACGCGGCCGTGGCCGAGGGCACGCAGGCCGCGCTCGACGCCGCGGCCGAAGCCTGCGCCGAGGGGCGGAACAGCACCACCCCGCTCGTCGCCCGCAAGGGACGCGCGTCGTACCTCGGGGAGCGCAGCGCGGGGACGCAGGACCCGGGCGCGACCAGCGTGACGATGCTCATCGAGGCCGCGGCGAGAACGCTCGCCTGACCCCGATGATCGGCATCGTCGTCGTCTCGCACAGCAGGGCTCTCGCCGACGCGGCCGTGAGGCTGGCGGAGGAGATGGTTCCCGCTGAGGCGCGGCCGGCCGTTCATGTGGCGGCCGGCCTCGACGAGACGACGTTCGGCACCGACGCGGCCGCCATTGCTGAGGCGGTGGCGGCCGTCGACTCCCCCGACGGCGTCCTCGTGCTCGTCGACCTCGGGAGCGCGGTGCTCTCGGCCGAGCTGTCGCTCGAGTTCGTCGAGCCCGAGGTCGCCGAGCACGTCCTCATCTCACCCGCTCCCCTCGTCGAAGGGCTCGTCGCGGCCGTGGTCACCGCGAGTACGGGCGCGGCGCTCGCCGACGTGGCGGCTGAGGCCGAGGACGGGCTCGCCGCCAAGGTCGAGCACCTGGGTACGCGCGAGGACGCGGCTGGAGCGCCCGACGCTGCCGGCAGCGACGCCGCGCCCGTAGAGGGCTCGGGCCACGACGTCCAGGTCGTGATCCGGAACCCGCACGGGCTCCATGCCCGCCCCGCCGCGACCCTCGTGTCCGGGCTGCGGGGGCTCGACGCGACCGTCCTGCTCCGCAACGCCACGCTGGGCAAGGGACCCGCCGACGCGCGGAGCGTCGGCAAGGTGGCGACCCTCGGGCTCCTACGGGGGCACACGCTGACCGCGACCTTCGCGGGACCCGCTGCCGACGAGGCACGCCAGCGCTTCCTCGAGCTCGCGGCCTCCGACTTCGGTGAGGCGGTCGAGGAGCAGCGGGAGTCGACGACTGAGGTGCCGTCTGGCTCGGTGTCGGAAGGCGCCTCGCTCACTGTCGACCCGTCACGCACCGGGCGGCAGGTCGCGCTCGCGCCGGCCCTGGTGCGCGGGGGCGAGGTCGACACGAGCGCGTACGTCCCGGGCGGACCGGACGACGAGGGTGCACGTCTCACCTCAGCGCTGGCAACCGTGGGACAGCACCTTCTCACGCTCGCCGAGACGGCCGGCAGCCAACGGGGCATCTTCGAGGCGCAGGAGGCCCTGCTCGGTGACCCGGACCTCACGGAGCAGCTGAGCACGGACGCCTCGAACGGCGTCTCTGCCGTCGACGCCGTACGAACCCGGTTCGCCGCCGATGCCGCGGACTTCGACGCCCTCCCCGACCCCTACCTGCGCGAGCGCGCCCAGGACATCCGCAGCCTCGAGCGGCAGGTTCTTCTCGCCCTCCTGGGAAGGGACGAGGAGGCGACGAGCGACTCGCCCCACATCCTCGTCGTGGACGAGCTCGACGCCGCGACAGCGGTCGGTCTCGATCCGGCCAGGACGCTGGGCGTCGTGACGACGTCAGGCGGCGCCACCGGCCACGGCGTCATCGTCGCCTCCTCGCGAGGCATCCCGGTCCTCACGGGGCGAGCCGACGCGAGCGGGATCACGGACGGCACGCTCGTCGGCATCGACCCGGGACCCGGGACCCTCTGGGTCGCGCCGGACGAGGCCACGCAGGAGCAGATCCGAAGGCTGGCGGCGTCCCGCGCCGCGGAGGCGTCGGCTGCGGCAGACCACGGCAAGGAGCCCGCTGTGACCTCCTCGGGACGGCGGATCCTCGTCGAGGCGAACGTGGCGTCGCTCGCGGACGCGGCGGTGGGAGCGGCGGCGGGCGCGGACGGCTCGGGCCTCGTCCGTACCGAGATCCTCTTCGCCCACCACACCCACGCGCCGGACGCCCAGACCCAGGCCCGCGCGTTCGTCGAGATCGGACGTGCGCTCGCTGGCCCCATCACGATCCGCACGTGGGACCCGGGAGGGGACAAGCCCCTGGCGTTCCTCGACACGGCGGGCGAAGCGAACCCGATGCTCGGTGAGCGCGGACTGCGGGCGATGCGCCGCTATCCCGACCTCTTCGCCGAGCAGCTCAGGGCGGTCGTCTTGGCCGCGCGCGAGGTGCCGGTCAGGGTGATGTTCCCCATGGTGACCGAGCCCCTCGAGGTTGCCTGGGCACGGTCCGTCCTGTCGGACGTGCTCGAGGAGACCGAGGACCCGCCTCACGTCCAGGTCGGGATCATGGTCGAGGTCCCCGCCGCCGCGCTGCGGGCCGACGAGCTCGCACCGCTCGTCGACTTCGCAAGCATCGGTACGAACGACCTCGCCCAGTACACGACCGCCGTCGACCGGGGCAACGCCCGCGTCGCCCACCTGGCGCAGCCATCCGGTGCGATCTGGGCCCTCGTCTTCATGACCTGCGAGGCGTTCGGCGAGAAGCCGGTCGCCGTCTGCGGCGACCTGGCGAGCGACACCGACCTCACCGCGACACTGGTCGGTCTCGGGGTCACGGAGCTCAGCGTGCGCCCACCGCTCGTGGGGCTCGTCAAGGAAGCCGTCCGTCGCAGCTGACGACCGGCGGAAGGTCGCAGCCGTAGCCGCGAGGCCCTTTCACCTGATGACAGGCCTTGTACGTTCACATATGGTGGCTGGAAAGTCCCGGAGAGCACGCCACTGTCGGCGATGGTGCCGAGAAGTGCTCGCGAGGAACCGGGTCATGTGGAGATTCGCCGCTGGTCGAATGGTGCACCCAGGTGGGGTGCGAGGTCCGCGTCGGTCTTCGACGGAGTTTGGTCACGGAGACATTGGGGTGTCGGGATGATCGCACCGGCTGCTGGACGAGCCACGAGGAACAGGGTGATGCTCTGCCTCGGCGTGGTGCTGGCGCTCGTGTCGCTCACCCTGGTCCCTGCGGCGCACGCCTCGTCCGCCACGATCACCGTGTCGGGTGATCAGCGCTTCCAGACGATCGACGGCTTCGGCGTGAGCATCAACGCCCACAGCTGGAAGAACGGACAGCTGAAGCCGGCCCTCGACATGCTGGTCGACCAGAACGGCTCGCGCATCTTCCGTGTGGTCATGGAGATGACCGACTGGGAGCAGAGCAACGACAACGCCGACCCGAGCTCCTTCAACTGGGCGTACTACGACGCCATCTACAGCGGAACCGCCTTCGAAGACGTGTGGAGCACGATCGACTACCTGCGGGCGAAGGGAATTCCGGGCAGCAACATCATTCTGAGCTTCATGGGCATCGGCCCCACGTGGATGGGCGGCCAGTACGTGAGCTCGACGCTCGAGGACGAGTGGGTCGAGGAGGTCGTGTCCGCCGCCTACTACGGCCGCACCGTGCGCGGCGCGGAGTTCGGGGTGTTCTCGCCCAACAACGAGCCGGATCTGGGCCACAACGAGGGCATCATGATGAGCTCCGACCAGTACGCCCGCGTCATGAACAAGCTGGCCGTGCGCCTGGACTCCTTGGGGTTGAGCAGTCTCCGTCTGGCCGCGCCTGAGACGTCCTCGGCCTGCGGAGGC
>DASSQF010000289.1:0-4406 GCA_035702685.1 Propionibacteriaceae bacterium | reverse complement strand
AGGGGACGCTGTGGCTGCTGCAGGCGCGGGCCATCACCTCCCTGTACGAGCGGGTGCAGGACATCGACACGCCCGACGAGCTCGGCCTGTGGGGGTCGTTCGGAGCCTTCCAGGGAGTCCTGACACCGATCACCCCGATCGGGCAGGACGCGATCCTGCTGCTCATCCGCGGCATTCACCGGCTGGTCGGGGGCACGCTCCCTGCCGAGGCGACCCTCGCCCGGTCCCCGATCCTGCGCGTGGCGGGGCAGCGGCTGTGGGTACGGCTCGACCACGCGTACCGCACGCGCGTCGGCCACCGGCTCATCCCCGGGCTGCTCATGTTCGCCGACCCGCCCTCGGCCAGCATCATCAGGTCGCTGGACGAGCCGCGCTGGGAGCCCGAGGGCGGGCCGATGCCCCTCCACGCCGCGCACGGCCTGTCGCTCCCGGTGCGCCGGATCCTTCCGGCCCTGCTGCGCTCCTTCGCCGACCCGGAGGCCACGCGGCACCGCCTCGAGACGGCCTGTGAAGGGCTCGTCACGACGGCCGCCGAGCGTCTGCGGCGCGCCTCGGCCGTCCGCGGTGCGGAGCAGCGGCTGCAGGCACGGATCGCTGCCGTCCACGCGTCGCTGGAGGAGGCCTTCCCCGTCCTGCTCGTACGGTTCGGCCCGATCATGCCCGTCGGAGGCTTCGCCCTGCGCCTGCTGCAGGAGATCGGCGGCCCGGAGGGCCTGGAGACGATGCGCTCGCTCGACGGCAACGTGACGACGCAGATGGACCTCGCGCTGTGGGCTGCCGCGGAGGCAATCCGTGCTGACGAGGCATCACGGAAGGCGGTGCTCGGCAGGGACGCGAGCGAGGTGGCGGCGGAGTACCTCGTCGGAGCCTTGCCGGAGGAGGCGATGCGGGCCATCGGCAGCTTCCTCGACACGTACGGGATCCGTGGCGTCGGTGAGATCGACATGGGGCAGCCCCGCTGGAGGGACGATCCGACGGGAGCGATCGTGTCGCTGCAGGCGTACGTCGCGCTGCCCGAGGACGCCCCCGGCCCTGCCGTCGAGTACGCCCAGGGCAAGGAGGTCGCGGCAGCCGCCACGGAGCGTCTGCTCGCCAAGGTCGCGGCGGACGGCATGGCGGGTCCGATCAAGGCGAAGCTCCTGGGCCGCCTCATCCGCACCGTCCGGGGCGGGTTCGGCGGCCGCGAGACGCCGAAGTTCACCATGGTGCGCATCTTCGGGATGGTCCGCGAGGCGCTGCTCGCGTCGGGTCACGACCTCGTGGAGGCAGGCCGCCTGGACGACCCGTACGACGTCATGTACTGCCACCTCGGCGACCTCCAGCAGGCATGGTCGCTCCCGCAGGGCGACCTGCGGCGGCGCGTCGCGGCGAACAAGGAGGCGTACGCCCGAGAGGCGCGTCGGCGCCAGGTTCCCCGCGTGCTGCTCGGCGACGGCCGCGCGTTCTACGAGGGCATGACCGACGCGGACGGCGGCATGGTCGGCTCGCCCGTCTCGCCCGGCGTCGTCGAGGGGCGCGTCCGGGTGGTCCTTACCCCGGCGACCGCGGGCCTCCAGCAAGGGGAGATCCTCGTCTGCCCCGGTACGGATCCGGCCTGGACCCCGCTGTTCCTGACCGCGGGAGGCCTCGTCACCGAGGTGGGCGGGCTCATGACGCACGGCGCGGTCGTCGCCCGCGAGTACGGCCTGCCGGCGGTCGTCGGCGTCCACGAGGCGACGCAGCGTCTCGTGACCGGTCAGCTCGTACGCCTCGACGGCAGCACGGGACGGATCACGCTCCTCGAGGGGTGAGGCCTCACTCCACCGGTGCACCCACGTACTGGCTCCTCAGCGCACGAGCGTCCACGGCGGTACGGACGGTGGCGACGAGGTGCTCCAGCAGGAGGCGCACCCCGAGGACCTGCAGGAGCGCGGGGATCCAGCCCGTGAACAGCGCGATGAAGCCGGGCACCGGAGAGCTGGGGAGCGTGTAGGTCCCCATGACCTGGTCGGAGGAGAAGGACGCGAAGGCCAGCATCACGGCTCCCACGTACTCGAGAGCGCAGAGGACCACGACGATCACGTAGATGAGCTTGGCGATCCCAGGGGTCGCGTACCGCGAGAAGGAGAACTCGAACGCGTCGCCGAACGAGCCTCCGCCGCTCCCCGGTGTGGCGCCGCCCCCTCTGCGCTTTCGCTCCTCCCAACCGGGGATGAGTTGCTGGGCATAGAGCGGCTGGGACGGCGCGAAACCTTCCCGGGGCTGGGTGGTCATGCTTCGCATCCTGACGAAACCTGTGCGAGCGAAAGGGTTTCCTGAAGACCCCCTCATGGTCGGTGCTTCATCTCGTGCAATGAAGGCATCTGCCTTACACTTTCCGAGTGAAGTCATCAGCCTTCAGGTTCGTCCTCATCGCCGACCAGGTGGACAGCCGCACGGGCGCGGACAGAGTCCCGGACGCACTCGCGGCCCTCTCGGGCGTGGACCACGTGCTGCCGTACGAGCGTACGGCCGGGGACGAGGTCCAGGGTCTCCTGGCCAGCGGGAGCAGCGTCGTGCGGTCCGTCACGGCGCTGACCCGTCTCGAGGGCTGGCGCATCGGCCTGGGGGCGGGCCGCGTCGAGGAGCCGCTTCCCGACTCCACGCGTGCCGCCCGGGGCGACGCGTACCTGGCGGCGCGCACCGCGATCGACGCCGCACGGCGCAGCCCCGTCGGGCTCTCGCTGGCGGCCGGAGGTGTCGGCGACCCCGCGTACCGTGATCTCGTGGAGGACGCCGAGACCGCGCTGTGGCTCATGCGCTCCACTCTCAGCCGACGCAGCCGGGAAGGATGGGAGCTCGTGGACCTGCTCGACGCGGGCCTGTCGAACGCACAGGCCGCCGACCGGCTCGGCGTGAGTGCCTCCGCCGTGAGCCAGCGGCTGCGGCGAGCGGCGCGGACGGAGAGCGACCGTGCCGGACGACTGGCGTCCAGGCTGCTGGACCGGCTCGGGGAGGTGCCCGCATGATCCTCAAGGTCCTGGTCGTCGCCGTCATCGGGGCAGCCGTGACGTGGGGCGGCAGCCCGCTCGTCCGTCTCCTGTTCCGCCTCGCGGACCGGACGGACCGCAAGGACCACCGAGCCGTGGGCACCGCTCCGGAGCTCACACCGCCGGCGGCGCCACCCGGGGCCGACCACGACCCGCAGCTACCGCCGGGAACGATCGAGGCGGCAGCGAGCCGGTTGCGGGGTGGGTACTGGATCGGCGTGCTCGAGCGACTCGCGATCTTCTCGACCATCATGGCCGGGTACGGCGGCGGCCTCGTCGTCATCCTCGGCGTGAAGAGCCTCGCCCGGTACCCCGAGCTCCGGGCCGAGGACAGTCGCGGAGCCGCCGAGCGGTTCATCATCGGTACGTTTGCGAGCTCGCTCGTCGCCGCTGCCGGCGCAGGCCTCGCCCTCTGGGTCACCAGCCTCTGGTAGGTCGCATGGACACGCCACCCGTGCACCTGGCGGCCCCGAGAGCAGCATCCTCGGTGGGCTCAGCCCTCGTCGTGACGGTGGCTCTCTTCCTGGCGAGCGTGGCCGCGTACGTCCCCCTCCTCCACGTCCAGAACGCGCTGTTCCTCAACGGCCTGCCGCCGGCCGACGGCTCGTTCCCGCGGGGTGACGTCGACGTGAAGGCCGCGGCCGCCGAGATGACCATGTACTGGCCGCTGGCCGCTGTCGTCGTGGTTGCCTACCTGGCCATCCTTCTCGTCGTCCGCACGTCGCCCTCCCCGCTGCCGGGACGAGTGGCCATGGCGGCGGGCGCCCTCGGCCAGCTCCTGATGCTCCCCGTGAAGCCCGGTCTCTCGATGGACCTCTACTCGTACGTGGCCCACGGCTTCTTCGCCAGCACCTCGTCCATGAGCCCGTACACGACGTCGACCTCTGCGGTGTTCCAGACCCCGTTCGGGTCCCAGCTCCTGTACGCCGGCTGGCTGCCGGTGCACCCGCAGACGCCGTACGGACCCCTGTGGACCGATGTCGAGGCAGCCGCCTTCTCGGCGTCCGGCGGCACGGTCCAGCCCGCGGCCGACCTGCTCAAGCTCGTCGTCGTGCTGGCGAGCATCGGCACCGGGATCCTCAGCCACCTCATCGCCGAACGGGTCCGTCCCGGCACGGGACCGCTCGCGGGCGCGGCGTGGCTGACCAGCCCCGTCGCCGTCGTCGAGTTCGCGGGGGACGGCCACAACGACGCGCTCGCCATCCTGTTCGTCGCGCTCGCCATCTGGGCCGCCCTCCGCGGCTGGGCCCTGCTGGCCGTCCCCGCGCTCGCTCTCGGCGTGCTCGTCAAGTACACGCCGGCTGCGTTCGCGCTCGCCCTGGTCGTCATGGTCGTCCGGAACGCCTCGTCCCGACGCCGCGCGGCCCTCGGGCTCGCGGGGGGCGTGGTCGTGGGGAC
>DASSQF010000288.1:0-5596 GCA_035702685.1 Propionibacteriaceae bacterium | reverse complement strand
AACTCCTTGACGAACGGTGCCCGGTGGTCGGAGCGGAACGTCCAGTGGCGGTTGAGCACGAAGTTGAAGACGTTGGCGCCGATGAAGGCCACGAGCGCGTACACGAGGTAGTAGCGGACGTTGAAGCTCGTCCCGGGGATGGGGAAGGCGGGGTCGTAGTCGTGGACCTTGCCCAGATGGGTGCCGATCTGCGCGCACAGGGCCACGACGGCCATGTTCACGGCGACACCGCCGCCACCGATGATCCCGAACTGCACGAACTGGCGAAGGGACCTGCGGTGGCGCGAGAGGGCGGTGCTGAGGGTCACGATCGGGAGAGCCTATCGGCTCGGGCGCTGGCATGACGGACAGCGGTACGAGGAGCGGTTCGTGAACGCCTCCCGCACGATCGGACGGCCGCAGCGGCTGCACGGCTGGCCCTCCCGGCCGTACACCTCCAGCGAGCGCTCGTGGTAGCCGGACGAGCCGTTGACGTCCACGTACAGCCGGTCGAACGACGTCCCTCCATGGACGAGCGAGGCGGCCATCACCTCCCCGGCGTGGCGCAGCAAGCCGGCGACCCGGCGAACGGTGAGGGACGACCCGGGAGTGTCGTAGTGGAGGCGAGCCCGCCAGAGGGACTCGTCCGCATAGATGTTGCCGATCCCCGACACGATGGTCTGGTCGAGGATGAGCCTCTTGATCCCCGCGGTCCGCCGCACGACGCGGTGCGCGACGGCGACGGGGTCGAAGCCCGGGTCGAAGGGGTCCAGGGCGATGTGGCTGATCTCGTGGGGCAGGGTCGCTCCGCCTGCGCTCAGCCAGACCCCGCCGAACATGCGCTGGTCGACGAACCGCAGCTGGCGGCCGTCGTCGAGGTCCCACAGGACCCGCGTGTTGGGCTGGAGGGGCGCATCGGGGAGGTCGCTGCGGAACTGGCCGCTCATCCCCAGGTGGGCGACCACAGCGTCGCCGTCGTCGAGGGGCAGCCACAGGAACTTGCCGCGTCGGCGGGGTTCGCCGAACGTACGGCCCGCGAGCGCAGCCTCGAAGTCTCCGGGTCCGGGGAGGTGGCGACGTACGGGACGGGGGTGCAGCACCCGGGTGGCCAGGACGGTACGACCGGTGACGATCCCCGCGAGACCTGAACGGACGGTCTCGACCTCAGGTAGCTCAGGCACCGACTCCGCCGACGGCGGCCCGTGCGGCCTCCGTGACCGAGGTGAGGGCGGTGAAGGCGCTCGCGGCGGCCTCCTGCTCGGCCTGCTTCTTGTTGAGGCCGTGTCCCGGCCCGAACCGGGAGTCGCCCACGACCGCGTACGCCTCGAACCGCTTGTCGTGGTCCGGGCCGGACTCGCTCACCTGGTACGTCGGGACGCCCAGCCCGAGGACCGCGCAGCGCTCCTGCAGGCTCGTCTTCCAGTCGAGGCCCGCGCCCAGCGTCGCAGCCTCCGCGACGACGGGGTCGAAGAGGCGGTGGACGAAACGGCCGGCCTGGACGATGCCGTGCTCGAGGAAGACCGCACCGATGACAGCCTCGAGGGTGTCGGCGAGGATCGACGCCTTGTCACGGCCGCCGGTCGCCCCCTCGCCGCGGCCCAGGAGCAGCTCGGCGCCGAGATCGAGGGATCGCGCGACGGCCGCGAGCGACTGCGCGTTGACGACGGCGGCACGCAGCTTCGCGAGGATGCCCTCCGGCTCCTCGGGGAAGGTCAGGTACAGGTGCTCCGTGACGACCACGCCCAGGACGGCGTCGCCGAGGAACTCGAGGCGCTCGTTCGTGGGAACGCCGCCGTTCTCGTAGGCCCAGCTGCGATGCGTGACCGCAAGCCGGTACAGCTGGGCGTCGAGGTCGATGCCCAGCTCCCCCAGAACGGTGAGAACCCGGCTCATTGGCCTGGTTCTCAGGCCTCGAGCACCTGCCGGCGGGTGCCCTTCGCGCCGTACTGGCCGCACGCGGGGCATGCGGTGTGGGGCAGGTGAGGGGCCTTGCACGCCGGGTTGCTGCAGGTCACCAGGGTCGGCACGGCGGCCTTCCACTGCGACCGGCGCGAATGCACGTTGCTACGCGACAACCGCCGCTTGGGAACCGCCATCTGTCACTCCTCGTCCGGACCAGGCACTCTGCCTGGCTGTACTGCTACTCCTGCGTGGCCGACCACTGCTGCAGGCTCCCCCAGCGGGGATCCACGTCGTCGTCGTGCCGGTGGTCGGGATCGTCGTTGAGGTCTGCGCCGCAGACAGGGCAGATGCCCCGACAATCTTCGGTGCACAGCGGTGCGAACGGCAAGTCCAGCACCACGGCGTCGCGGAGGACGGGCTCGAGGTTGATCGTCTCTCCCTCGATCCGTGCCGCCTCGTCGTCGGGTTCGTTGCCCGGGTAGTAGAACAGCTCCTGGATGTCGATCTCCATCGAGTCGGAGATCGGCCTCAAGCAGCGTGTGCACTCCCCGGTCAGCGCGACCTCTGCGGTCCCGGTGACCAGCACCCCCTCGCCCACCGCCTCGAGCCTGAGATCCAGGTCGACGGGTGAACCCTCGGGCACCCCGATGACACCGATCCCCAGATCCGCGGGCGCCTCTGCGGTACGACGGAGAGTCTTCATCGTGCCTGCCGACCTGGCGAGCTCGTGGGTCTCGATGACGAGACCGGAGCGCTGGGCTGGCTGGCGACGGTGAGTCATCTCGTACCCCTTCGACGTCCCGGACGGGTTTGGTGACACCGACGACCCACCTTACCGGGCACCCACGGACTACTCCTAATCGGCGATCCCCGCCAGGACAGGGTTCCGTGCCCGAGGCCGGTGCTAGATGCTCGGCAGCGCCTCGACGTCACTGTCGTCGAGCTTCGAGCGCTTCGCGAGCTGCTCGCGCATGAGGACGACCTGCGTGGAGGTCTTCTGGAGCGAGGCCTCGAACTCGGCGAGCCGGCTGTCCACGTACATGTCGGCCTCGATCCGGATCTGGCGGGCCTCCTCGTCCGCCTGCGCCCGGGTCAAGGCCGCGTACTCGTTCGCCTCCCGGGCGACACCCGAGACGCTCGCGATCTCCTTCGCCTCGTTGCGGGCGTTCTCGAGGATCTCGGCGGCCTGCTCTCGGGCATGCGCGTGAGCCGTGAACTGCTCGCTGATGACCGTGCGGGACCGCTCGATGTCCTCCGGCAGACCGGCGACGATCTTGTCGATGAGGCTCAGGACCTCGGCGCGGTTGACCATGCAGCTGGCCGACATCGGCACCTGACGTGCGTCGACGACGATGGACCTCAGCCTCGCCAGGTCCTTCTCCGTCGCGGAGAGCGCTTGCGAATCCGCCTCCGGCGCCTTGCTGTCAGTCATGTGCCCTCCTCATCGCGAGACGCGCGGCCACCACGTCGGGAACGTAGGGTGCCGCGTCGCCCCCCAGCCTCGCTACCTCTCGCACCAGTGTGCTGGATACGAACGACCACTGTGCGGAGGCGGGCAAGATCACGGTCTCCACGCCGGTCATGGAGTGGTTCATGCGAGCCATGCCCACCTCGAACTCGAAGTCTCCCCCGGCCCGCCCGCCCTTGACGATCGCGTCCGCCCCGTGGGAGCGGCAGAAGTCGACGAGGAGCCCGCTCAGGGGCTCGGCGCGGACGCCGTCGAGGTCCGCTGTCGCCGCCCTCACCAGCTCGAGCCTCTCGTCCGGTGGGAAGAGGTACGTCTTGCTCGAGTTGGCCCCGACCGCCACGACGACCTCGTCGAAGATGGCCCGGGCGCGGCGGATGACGTCGAGGTGGCCGTTCGTGATGGGGTCGAAGGATCCCGGCACGACTGCTCTCACTAGTCCGCCTTCCTCGTCGCGTAGTGAATCGTCGTCTCACCGTAGCGGCGCGACCAAACATCATCGAGCGCGGGTGGGAGAACGGGGTCCGGCGTACGGCTCGAGCGCTCCACCACCACGAGCCCGTCGGGAGCGAGCCAGGCGTGGTCGAGGACGGAGGCGACGGCCGCCGAGATCTCCTCCTCGCCCACGGCGTACGGGGGGTCGAGCCACACGATGTCGTACGAGGTGTCCGCCGCTCCCGACAGGAACGCCGCCACGGGCGCCGTGGTGACCTGGACCCCCGCCCCGACGTGGTCGGCGTTGCGCCGTGCGACGGCCGCGACCTTCGCGTCCCGCTCGACAAGGCGCACCGGGGAGGCGCCACGGCTCGCCGCCTCGATCCCGACGCCTCCGCTCCCGCCGTACAGGTCGAGGAACGCGATCCCCGCCATCGCCTCGTCGCCGGGGACGTCACCGGTGCCGAGCCAGGAGACGAGGGAGCTGAACACGGCCTCGCGGACGCGGTCGCTGGTAGGGCGGGTGCGGTCTCCGGGCGGAGCCGCCAACCGCTGTCCACGGAACCGTCCACCGATCACCCTGCCCACACCCACAGGGTAGGGGCGTGTTTGAATGGGGCATGACCGAATCCCCGAACCCCGTGACCGTCCTCGACGAGAACCACTGCTGGGATCTTCTTGCCAGTCAGGCCGTCGGCCGCCTGGCGACAGCGGTCCAGGGGATGCCCGAGATCTTCCCGCTCAACTTCGTCGTCGACGGCGAGAGCGTGGTCTTCCGCACCGCCGAGGGGTCCAAGCTCGTGGAGCTCGTCATCAACGAGCAGGTGTGCTTCGAGGCCGACGGCTGGAACGAGAGCGGCGGCTGGAGCGTGATCATCAAGGGCACGGCTGAGGTCATCCCCTCCGGCGAGGAGCACGACCGGGCAGAGGCGCTTCCGCTGCGCCCGTGGATCCCCACGGTCAAGACGAACTTCGTCCGTGTGACGGCGACCGAGATCACCGGCCGCCGGTTCGCGTTCGGGCCGGACCCCCTGCCGGAGTTCCGGTACGGGAAGCGGCCCCACTAGTTCGCACCCCGGCGGCATCACGTCGCCTCCTGCCACTCCCCCTCCGCGAGCTGCTCCACCTGGGTGACGTAGTCGCGCACGCCCGGGTCGCGGAGCTCCGGGTCCCGCTCGACGACCTTCTCCGCGAGGCTTCGGGCGATCGCGATGTCCTCCGCGTGGTCGAGCACCCGAAGCAGCCGCAGGCTCGACCGTCCCCCCGCCTGGCTCCGTCCCAGCACGTCGCCCTCCCGGCGCTGGGCGAGGTCCACCTCGGACAGGACGAACCCGTCACGCGTCGAGGCCACCGCGTCGAGCCGGTCACGGGCGTTCGTCCCGGCCGGCGCCGACGTGAGGAGCAGGCACACGCCCGGGTGACTACCGCGGCCGATCCGCCCGCGGAGCTGATGGAGCTGCGAGATGCCGAAGCTCTCCGCGTCGCAGATCACCATCATCGTGGCGTTCGGTACGTCCACCCCGACCTCGACCACCGTGGTCGCGACGAGGACGTCGAGCTCGCCGGCCGCGAAGCGGCGCATGACATCGGCCTTCTCGTCGGCCGGGAGGCGACCGTGGAGCATCCCCACCCGCAGTCCCGCGAGCGGGCCGGCGGACAGGCGGGCGTACGTCTCCTCGACGGAGGCACCTGCCGCCTCGTCCTTGGCGCCGATGCGCGGGGTGATGATGAACGACTGCCGCCCCTGGGCGGCCTCCTCGGCGACGCGCTGCCAGGCCCGGTCGACCCAGGCCGGTCGTGCGACCTGGTCGACGA
>DASSQF010000287.1:0-6003 GCA_035702685.1 Propionibacteriaceae bacterium | reverse complement strand
GCGTCGACCCCCTCGTGGCGGTCCGGGCGGCGACCATCCACCCCGCTCGCTGGCTGGGCCTGGACGCCGGCGACCTGCGCGTCGGGGCCCGTGCGGACGCCGTCGCCCTCGACGAGGACTGGGTCGTCACCCGCGTCATGCGGGCCGGAGGGTGGCTCTCCTGACGTCGCCCGGCGCCGTCGGTTCACCATGTTAAGCAGGCGGACTGGATGTTCTCACGGCAAATTTGCCATGAGAACATCCAGTTTCCCTGCTTAACCTGGTACACCGCGCGACCGGGGAGCGGGCGACACCGCTCAGCTGGCCCACTGGCCGGAGAAGAAGCGCGCGGCCCACCAGACGAGCAGCAGCGTGCTGAGCACCCCCCAGATGACGATGACGGCGAGACGCACCCTCGGCGCCCGGCCGGGGCGTGTGGCGAAGGAGCCCAGCAGCAGCCAGAGCGGGAACCACAGCAGCACGGCGCGGTTCACGCTCATGTACCAGTAGGACGTCGCGAAGGCCACGACCTGGACCCCGACCCAGGTGGCCTCCGCCCATCGACGCAGCAGGAGGCAGGTCACTGTCACCGCGATGCCGACGGCGATCGCGGCGACCTCGCCGCGGAAGACCCACGCCCACCCCGGGTGGTCCGCGTACGCGCCCGGCACGATCGCACCGAGCGTGTGAGCGAACGCATCCCACGGCCACGTCAGCCGACGACCCCACCCGCCGGCCTGTGCCGAGTACCAGGCGAGCCACGATCCCTTCGTGAGGCGCAGGTACGTCGCGTAGGCGGCGGGGACGGCTGCAGGCACGAGCAGCCACGCGAGCGCGCGCACCCGTCGCGACCAGCGTCGGTCCCCCTCGTACCCACCGGTGAGAGCCAGGACGCCGAGTGCGAGCAGCAGGAACAGCCCCGAGACCCGGACGGAGCAGGCGCCGACGGCCAGGACGGCCGCCCACGCCCACCGGCCCTCCCGCGCCCTCACCCACGCCCAGAACGCGAAGGCCGCGAAGATGCTCTCGGTGTAGGGGACGACGGTGAACACGGCGGTCGGCGCGAACAGCCACAGCGTCGCGGCGACCACGCCCGTACGGGGTCCGCCGAGGCGCCACAGGGCCCAGGCGGCGAGCGCCGACGCGACGACCGACGCGACGATGCCGGCACCCGTCATGTCCAGACCGACCGCGCCCGCGGCCCTCAGCAGCAGGGGCAGGCCGGGGAAGAAGGCGGCTTCGTTCTCAGCGGCGTAGCCGTCGCGCGCGATCCGCAGGAAGTGGGCGACGTCCCAGTTGCCGGCGGCGTCCTGCCACCTGGTGCCCGTGGACCAGACCGTCCACACGAGGACCATGGCGAGCAGCACGCGGCTGCCGAGCCACGCCTGGACGACGAGGCGGGGCCCGTCGCCGGGCCGTACCGCCCGCGCCGGGACCCTGTGGGCCACGACCTCCTCGACCCGCCTCACTGCGGCTGGTCGGGACCGTCGTCGAGGAGGTCGTCGACGAGGGCGCGCCTCGGGCTCCCCGCCGGCCTGTCGTCGGCGCCCTCCACCGGCCCGTACACGACGCTGCCGGACGGCGCGTGGCGCAAGGCCGGCGTCTCCTCACCCGACGAGACCAGACGCAGGCTCCACCCCTCGGGAGCACGGTCCAGCACGCCCCCGATCGGGTCGTCGACCCCGTCCTCGCGCACCGGGTCCTCCTCGGGGTTGAGGATGTCGTTGACCACGACGACCATGAGCCAGATGCTCACGCCCATCCGCAGGAACACAGCCAGCCAGTACAGGCGGTCCGGACCGCCGTCCCCCGGGTGCAGCGTGCCGGCGAGGTGGCCCCAGATCGCGAAGTAGTACGCGACCTCGGCCACGTTGAAGAGCGCCCACTCGCGCCACGTCGGCCGGGCCAGTGCGAGCAGCGGCAGCAGCCACAGCGCGTACTGCGGGGAGTAGACCTTGTTGACGAGCAGGAACAGCGCCACGACGAGGAAGGCCACCTGCGCCACGCGCGGTCGCCGGGGTGCCAGGAAGACCAGCGCCCCGATCCCGAGGCAGCCGAGCATCATGAACAGCAGGGACCACGCGCCGGGGTTCGGCAGCGGGAGGCCGGCGAGGCTCATGACGTACCAGATCGACCCGAGGTCGGCGCCCCGGTCGACGTTGAACTGCCAGAAGTACATCCAGCCCGACGGTGACGCGACGAACACCGGGAGGTTGACGAGGACCCACGTGACGACCGCCGCGCCGAGCTGCTGCCCGAACGCGCGAAGCCGCCGCGAGCGCAGGCAGAGCAACAGCAGCGGCCCGAGGATGAACAGCGGGTAGAGCTTCGCGGCGACGGCGAGGCCGTAGAAGAAGCCGGCGAGGTACGGGCGTCTCCGTCCCCAGGCGAAGAGGGCGGCGGCCGTCAGCGTCACCGCGAAGATGTCCCAGTTGATGAGCCCTTCGGCGAGCACGACAGGGGCGACCGCGACCATGAGGCTGGTCGCCCACCAGCGCCGGCCGCCCATGTGGAGCTGGAGCAGGACCAGCGCCAGGAAGCAGGCGAAGAGCATCACGGAGCACACCGAGTAGAAGATGTCCGCGTTGGTGAGGACCTGCTGGCCCGTGAGGTTGGGGGACGCGTGGACACCCAGGAGGTCCGTGAGCCGGCGGGCCACGTCGACGAAGCCGCCCGTCAGCACGGGGTACTCCCACTGGGCCGTGATGTACGGGACACGACCCTCGCTGAGTCCCCGGGCCTGGTACAGCACGGGGATGTCGGTGTAGCAGAGGCGCGCGATCGCGTTGACGGACGCCGTGGGGTCCGTCTGGCGGCACGACGTCTGGTGCGCCATGAGCAGGAGCCAGCTCAGCGTCGCCAGGACCAGGATGACGGCCGGGCCGAGCACCATCCGCGACGCCGCGTGCCGTCCCAGGGGTCCGCCGAGGCGCCGGAGCATCATCTCCGACCAGGTGCCCTGGTCCGCGGACTCCCGTGCAGGAACGGTCGCGGTCGGGGCGGTCACGCCGCCATCGTACGGGCTGCGCCTGTCCGCGACCGGTCGCCTAGCTCACCGACGCCGACGGCTTGCCCCCGGCCGGGCTCTGTGACGACGAAGGCTTGGTCGACGCGGTCTGCGTCGGCGTGGGCTGCGTGGACGAGGGCGGCGGAGGCGGCGGCGCCGACGAGGGCGGCGGTGCGGACGGCGTGGGCGTGTCCGACGGGGTGGCCGACGGGACCGGCGAGGGGGTCGCCGTGGCGTTGACGTACACGGGCGGGTCGAAGGTCAGCTTGGGCATCCCGTCCGTCGCGACCTTCATGTAGTCCAGCCAGGTCAGCGCGGGGTACGTGCCGCCGAAGAACGTCGCGTCGCCCCTCTTCGCGTACACGTCGAGGTTCCCGTTGCCGCCGTCACCCGCCACGTACATGACCGCTGTCGACACCTGCTTGGTGTAGCCGATGAACCAGCTGGAGACGACGTGGCCGTTGACGTCGGCCGTACCCGTCTTGCCGGCGATGTCGCGGCCGAGGCTGGACACCTTCGCGCCCGTACCCTCGTTGACGACGTTCTCGAGCGCGTACGTGGTGTCCGTGGCGATCTTCGGGTCGATGTTCTGCTGCCCCTGGGGCTTGGCCGTGTACAGCACCTTGCCGGTGGAGTCCTTGACCTCCTTGACGAGGTGGGACGGCACGTACGTGCCGCCGTTCGCCAGCGTGGCGTAGCCGGTCGCCTGGTCGAGCGGACTGACCTCCGCCGTGCCGAGGGCGATGCGGTTGTTCGCGTCCCAGCCGGCGCCCGTCGTCACGCCGGCGTCGTTGGCCGCCTTGATGACCTGTGCGGGCCCGTTGGGGATCTGCTGCGTGAGGTCGACGAAGGCCGTGTTGATCGAGTCCGCGGTCGCCTTCACGAGCGACACGGGACCGTACTGGGTGTTGAACTCGTTGCGGATCGTGCTGCTGTCGCCCTTGGGCGTGAACGTGTTGCCGTTGAGCGTCGACCGCAGGCTGAAGCCGTTGCGCAGGCCCGCGACCACCGCGTACGCCTTGAAGGTCGACGCCGCGGGCCGGTCCGTCGTGGCCCAGTTGCGCGAGCTGGCCAGGTAGTCGGGTCCGCCGTACAGCGCGAGCACCTCGCCCGTGCCCACGGCGACCGACGCGATCGCCGCGTGGAGCTGCGCAGGGTCCTGCTTCGTCTTCGCACCCGTCGCGGCGGCGTCCGTGTACTTCTGGGCGGATGCGACGGCCGCCGCCTGCGCCTTCTCGTCGAAGGTTGTCGTGATCTGGAGACCGCCACCGGAGATCGTGGCCGGGTCGAAGCCGTCGGCCGTGAGCTCCGCCTCGACCATCTTGAGCAGGAAGCCCTTGGGGCCGCCGTAGCGGGAGCTCTTGGGCACGTCCGGGAAGACCGGAAGGTTCTTCGCCGCATCGGCCTGGGCCTGCGTCACGGTGCCCATCTGCACCATGCCGTCGAGCACGTACGCGTAGCGGTTGGTCAGCCGGGCCACGTTCTTCTCGCCGTCGGCCGGGTCGAACAGGCTCGGGTTGTTGAGGATCGCCGCCAGCGCGACGGACTGCTGGAGGTTGAGGGCCTTCGCGTCGACGTTGAAGTACGCCTTCGCGGCGGCCTGGATCCCGTACGCGCCGCGCCCGAAGTAGATGGTGTTGAGGTAGCCCTGGAGGATCTGCTCCTTGGGCATCGAACGGCCCATCTTGATGGCCAGCAGAACCTCCTTCGCCTTGCGGCTGGCGGTCTGGTCGCTGGTCAGGTAGAGGATCTTGATGTACTCCTGGGTGATCGTCGACCCGCCGCCCAGGGCGCTCGTGCCGCGCAGGATGCCGTACACCGCCCGCGCGATGCCTGTGGGGGAGATGCCCTTGTCGGTCCAGAACGAGCGGTTCTCGGCGGCGACGACGGCGTCCCTGATCGTCTGCGGCATGTCCGCGTACGAGATCGACGTGCGGTTCTGGTCGGCGAACGAGCCGATGACGGTGGTGCCGTCGCGGTAGTACACGTTGGACTTGTTCGTGAGGAACGACGCGTTGGGGTCAGGCAGGTTCGTGCGCTGGTAGGCGATCGCCAGGCCCCCCATGCCGAGCAGGGCGATGACGAGGACGGCGATCGCGGCGACCTTGAGGCCGGTGAGGAGCCTCCTCTGCCAGACGGGCCGAGGCGCCTTCGGGGTCTTCCCGGTGGTGCGCCCCCCTGGGGTCGTCGTTGTAGCGCGGGCGGGGCCGGTGCTGCCTCGACGGGCCCCGGTCGTGCGTTCAGCCATAGATGTCCTCGACGGTCCTCTGTCGGCGCGGTGGCCGGCGCTTCACGCCGTCACCGAGCAGGTAGGAGGTGATCATGTGGTTCCAGCCGCACTCCGTGCACACCTCGACGACACAGACGCGGAACTCTCCGACCTCATTCTCCATCTCCTCGAGCTCCGCCACCGACTTGATCCGGCCGCTGTACTGCCCGAGCTGCTCGCCGAACGTGTAGTTCAGCGTGACGAGCCGCCCGCAGTTGCCGACCGGACACCGTACGGAGCTGAGCTCCCCGTGATGGAGCGCCGCCCTGATGAGCATGGGGTCGGCGTCGCAGAGGTCCTCACGCCTCACTGTACGCACGCGACTGCGCAGCCTCTCGAGCGCATGGCGACGCTGCAAGGCGTAGTCGACCGTCTGCCGCTTGGACCACATGGCGTCCAGGGTAGGCGCTGCCTCTGTACGGGCTCCAGAGCACGGCGTCGGGGATCTCCCCGGCTTTCGAGGCGCCTCGCTCCCCTCGAACGGCCGCGACACACGCTGTCGGTACGGGTTGTCGGCGCGCGAGCGGGCCTCTCCTCACGGTGTCGGAGGGGGGTACGGCGCCTCGACGAGGCACCTCGATCGGCCACCAACCCGGGCGACGAGCGGTCGGGAGCGTGCGCCACGTATGCTTCTCCTGCTCGCCGCGCGGCGGGCGCGGGGAAGTGGCGCAATTGGTAGCGCACCGCCTTTGCAAGGCGGGGGTTGCGGGTTCGAGTCCCGTCTTCTCCACCCGTCGCTGATCGTGTA
>DASSQF010000286.1:0-9202 GCA_035702685.1 Propionibacteriaceae bacterium | reverse complement strand
CAACACCACCGCGACGATCGAGCACCCCAAGGCTCAGACCGTCCTCATCCTCAGCATCGTCGGCATCTTCGTCGGGATCTGCGCCCCCATCGCCTGGTACATGGGTGCGCAGGCGAAGAAGGAGGCCCTCGCCGATGGTCGCTACTCGACCGAGGGCAGCCTGAAGACCGGCACCCTCATCGGCAAGATCTTCACGATCCTCTACATCATCGGCATCGTGCTCTGGTTCGTCATCATGATCGCCAGCCTCGCCATGCTGGGCACGACCGCACACTCGTAACCCCGACGCCGCCCCTCGAGGGCGACTCGGACGGCAGACGCTCCACGGACCTCACCGTGGGGCGTCTGTCGCGTCGTGGCTCCGTTCGGCGTGCCGACACCGCCCTCTTCCGGCGAAACCGGCGGCAACACCCGCCCAACCCGGGAAAGCGGCTGCCGACTCCCCTAGCGTTGCTCGTCATGAGCCTTTCGTACGTTTCAGACCTCGGTCCCGGTGCCGGCGCCCTCCCTCCGCGCGCCCGTCTCGCCAGCGATGCACCCCGCCTGGACCTCGACGGCACGTGGCGCTTCCGCCTCGTCCCGTCGCTGGAGGACGTCACCGAAGGCTTCGAGGAGCCCGGCTACGACGTGTCCGGCTGGGACGAGATCCCCGTCCCCTCCACGTGGCAGATGATCGACATCGCGGGCGAGGCCCCGTACGGCAAGCCCGCCTACCTCAACATCCGGTACCCGTTCTCCGTCGACGTGCCGCACCTCCCGGAGGCGAACCCGACGGGCGAGTACGTGCGGACGTTCACGCTGCCTGAGGGCTTCGGCAACCGTGCGGTCCTCCGCTTCGAGGGCGTCGAGTCCGCCTTCGCCGTCTGGGTGAACGGGGTCCGGCTCGGGGACGCGAAGGGCTCCCGGCTCCCTCACGAGTTCGACGTCTCCTCGGCCCTGCGCCCCGGCGAGAACACCCTCGCCGTCCGCGTCCACCAGTACTCGTCCGGCTCGTACCTCGAGGACCAGGACTACTGGCGCGTCTCGGGGATCTTCCGCTCGGTGACGCTCGCCGCGACGCCGGAGGGCGGCGTCCGGGACGTCTTCGTCCACGCCTCGTACACCGACGGGACGGGCACCCTCACGGTCGAGGTCGACCCGCCGAGCGCACGGCTCAGCATCCCCGAGCTCGGGATCACCGACGCCGACCCCGCCGTCGCATGGAGCGGCCCGGTCGAGCCCTGGTCCACCGAGTCGCCCCGCCTGTACGAGGCGCAGGTCTCGACGCCGGCCGAGACCGTCACGCTGCGGATCGGTTTCCGTACCGTCGAGATCGTCGGCTCCGAGATCCTCCTCAACGGCGAGCCCGTCCTGTTCAGCGGCGTGAACCGCCACGAGTGGCACCCGGAGACGGGGCGCACCCTCTCCTGGCAGACGATCCACGACGAGCTGTGCCTCATGAAGCGCCACAACATCAACGCCATCCGTACGTCCCACTACGCGCCGGACCCGCGCATGCTCGACCTCGCCGACGAGCTCGGCTTCCTCGTCATCGACGAGTGCGACCTCGAGACCCACGGCTTCCAGCTCCTCGCGTGGCAGGGCCTGCCGACCGACGACCCGCGCTTCGAGCCGGCCCTCCTCGACCGCATCGCCCGCATGGTCGAGCGCGACAAGAACCACCCGTGCATCGTCGGCTGGTCCTTGGGCAACGAGTCCCACACGGGCTCGGGTCTCGCGGCGATGGCCGCCTGGGTCAAGGGCCGCGACACCTCCCGCTTCCTCCACTACGAGGGCGACCAGGACCTCGCCTACACGGACGTCTGGTCGCAGATGTACACGGCGATCGACGAGGTGGAGCGCATCGGACGCGGCGAGGAGAAGCCGCTGGCCGACGAGGCCCTCGACGCCCACCGCCGCCAGGCGCCGTTCGTGCTGTGCGAGTACGTCCACGCGATGGGCAACGGGCCGGGCGAGGTCGCCGACTACCAGCGCCTCTTCGAGACGTACCCACGGCTCCAAGGCGGCTTCGTCTGGGAGTGGCTCGACCACGGCGTGCGGCAGGTACGGGACGGGGTCGAGTACTACGCGTACGGCGGCGACTTCGGCGAGCCCGACCACGACCGCAACTTCATCATCGACGGCCTGGTCTTCCCGGACCGTACGCCCTCGCCCGGGCTCCTGGAGTACGCGGCCGTCGTCGCGCCGGTGCGGATCAGCGTCGGCGACTCCATCACGATCATGAACCGCCGCCGCTTCACCGACCTGTCCGACCTCGTCCTCGAGTGGTCGACGACGGACGGCGTCTCCGGGACGCTCGAGGTCCCGCACGTCCGAGCGGGCGAGTCGGTGACCGTCGGGCTTCCCGACCTGCCACCTGTCACCGGTGAGCGCTGGCTGACGGTCTCCGCGCGCCTCGCTGCGGACACGGCCTGGGCGAGCGCCGGCCACGAGGTCGCGTTCGGGCAGGGACAGCTGCAGGAAGCCGGGGCGCCGCAGGCAGGCGAGCGGCTCGCCCTCGGGCCGGACGAGTCCGGCTACCGGCTCGGCGACGCCCGGTTCGACCGACGGGGGCGCCTCGTCGAGGTCGCCGGGACGGCCGTCGCCGGCCCTGTGCTCGACGTGTACCGGGCGCCGATCGACAACGAGCTGTACCGGTACGGGGAGCCGGCCGGACAGGGCGTCGAGTGGCGCCGTTTCGGCCTGCACCGCCCGGTACGGACGACGATCTCGGTCGAGGCGGAGGCGGAGGCTCTCACCGTCGTCACCCACGAGGGCCCCAGCGGCTGGAGCCACCTGTACGAGCTGAGATGGGTCTGGACGGCGACCGACACGGGCCTCCACCTCGACGTCACGGCCACGCCGCACGGCTTCTGGCCATCACCGGTGCCGCGGCTCGGCGTGACGATCGGCCTGCCGACCACCGTGACCGGGATGACGTGGTTCGGGTCCGGCCCCGGCGAGGCGTACGTGGACTCGCACGACGCCGTACGCATCGGCACGTGGAGCGCGACCCTCGACGAGCTGCAGACACCGTACGTGCGGCCGCAGGAGAACGGACGACGTGCGGACGTGCGGTGGGTGGAGCTCACCGGCGGCCCACGGCTCGCCTTCGACGAGCCCCTGGCGGTGACCCTGCGCCCATGGACGTCCGTCGCTCTCGACGAGGCGGCGCACACCGTCGACCTCGTCCCCGACGACCAGGTCTGGCTCACGCTCGACGTCGCCCAGCACGCGCTCGGTACAGCCGCGTGCGGGCCGCTGCCGCAGGCGAAGAACGTGCTCTCCGCGCACGCGTTCGGGATGGGGATGACCTTCTCCCGCCGCTGATGTGCGTGGCAGGCACCCTGGCGTATGTCGGTGGTGGCGGGTAGACCTGATCCATGACCAGTCACCCCCTTCACTGCCAGTTCGTCCCTCCGTGGCTGCTCGAGCACATCGCCGAGCCCGGCGACGCCCGCACGATGGCCGTCGACACCGTCACGGAGGCCGTGACCCACACCCTGCGCACCGACGAGCAGATCCGCGCCGCGCGTGCCGGGAAGGGGAAACGCCCACCTCGCCCCGCTGCCAAGGCGGCCTGGGCCGTGTACACGGCCAGCTCCACGCAGAACCTCCCAGGCACCCTCATGCGCACCGCCGGCGATCCCGACAGCACGGACGTGGCGGTGAACGAGGCCGCGACCGGTGGGCAGGCGGCCTTGGACATGTACAGCAAGGTGTACGGGCGTGACTCGTACGACGGCAAGGGCGCGGAGGTCGTCATGTCCGTCCACTACGGGCAGCGCTACGACAACGCCTTCTGGAACGGCACCCAGCTCGTCTTCGGCGACGGGGACGGGAAGATCTTCGGCTCCTTCACGAAGCCGGTCGACGTGCTCGGCCACGAGCTCACGCACGCCGTGACCGAGGACACAGCCGGCCTCGTCTACTCCAACGAGCCCGGCGCGCTCAACGAGTCGATGTCCGACGTCTTCGGGATCTGCGCCAAGCAGCGGCTCCTGGGACAGACGGCCGACCAGGCCGACTGGCTCATCGGCGAGGGCATCTTCCTGCCCGGCGTGCAGGCGCGCGCGCTGCGCGACATGGCCCATCCGGGGACCGCGTACGACGACCCGCAGCTCGGCAAGGACCCGCAGGTCGGCTCGTACGCCGACTACGTCCACACGACGAGCGACAACGGCGGCGTCCACATCAACAGCGGCATCCCCAACCGCGCGTTCCAGCTCGCGGCGACCGGCATCGGAGGCAGCTCAGCCGAGGGAGCGGGCAAGATCTGGTACGCAGCCCTCACGGGCAGCGGCGTCGGTCCGAACACGGACTTCGCCGGCTTCGCCGCCGCCACGATCGCAGCAGCGGGCCCGCACGCTGACGTCGTCCGTCAGGCCTGGACGACCGTCGGCGTGACCCCCGCCGCGACGGCCGGTTCGGGTCGTATCGGCCCCAAGCACCTCGCTCCCAGCAGTATCGGAGTGCGTCGTACGGGCGGGTTCGCGGGCGTGACGAAAGCAGGCCAGCTGGACCTCGACGGCGACGACCCACGCGTCGAGGACGTCCGCCGGCTCGTGCACCGTACGGACTTCTCGGCCCTCAGCTCCGGTCCCGCCCAGGCGGACGCGTTCTCGTACACGTTCTTCCTCCCTGAGCACGACGAGGTGACCGTCGCCGAGGACGACCTCACGCACGATCTGAGGCGCCTCATCGAGCTCCTGCTGCGGGACAGCTGAGGCCTCATCGCGATCCGGCCGGCGTCGACCGCCCTGGCCCACAGCTGAGCGGTGAGGTCAGGTGGCGCGTAGGACGTGCAGGACGGAGACGAACCGCTCGGTGACGCGACCACCGCACCGGTCGGCCGCCTCCGCCACGGCGTCCACCTCAGCCGTCGTCCAGTTGCTGAACGTGCTGTACAGCCTCCTGACCTGGAGCGTCGACAGCTCGACCTCCCATCGCCAGGTGCACGTGTCCAGATGGGCGAACCACCCTCCTGAGGTGAGCTCCTCCACGGTCGGGCGCTCCTCGCGTGGCCCGACGGGAGCGGGCGACGCGGGTCGGGTCGCGACGACCTTGTCGACCTCCTCCCGGAAGCGGGTGCGAGGCGCCTCCGGGTCTCCGAACATCGTGCGCCAGACTGCCAGGTGACCTCCGGGACGCAGGGCCCGGTGGAGGACCGGCAGTCCCACCTCGAGGTCGACCCAGTGCAGAGACGTCGCCGCCACGGCGCAGTCGTACGCGTTCTCCAGGAGGTCGGCCTCTTCGAGCGTGGTGACGAGCACGGACGCCTCCGGGACACGCTGCGCGAGGAGCGCCGCGAGCCGCTCCCCCGGCTCCAGCGCTGTGACGTGAGCACCGAGTGCGACCAGGTCGCCCGTGGCCAGTCCCGCACCGGCGCCGACCTCCAGCACCTCCGCCCCTGCCCGGACCACGCCGAGTCGGACCAGCCGGTCGTACAGAGCCGTCGGGTACGGCGGCCGAGCCACCGCGTACTCGTCGGCCATCCGCTCGAAGTGCATGTTCGCCACGGCGCGACGTTACCGGCCGAGAGCCCCCGAGAACTCATGGCGTGCTCACAGGAAGACCACAGTCCCGGCCGGCCGCGTGATGGGAACCCCGTGAGACCATGAATGACGGCTGTGAAGGAGCTTCACGGACGCACAGCGCAGATCTGGCACGGAGAAAGTAGGCGTGGAATGCGTCGGTGGCGGAAACGGACGGTGGCGATCGTTGCCGCTGTCACACTCATCGTCCTCGCCGGGGCCGGGTTCCTGGTCTGGCGGCTGACGCGTCCTGCCACCACCGCCGCGGCGACCACCACCACGACGACCGTCAAGGCCACGAAGACCACCCAGCGAACCGCGGTCTCGGCGACCGGCACGCTCGCGCCGCAGAACCAGGCGTACCTCAACTTCCCTGCGGCCGGCACCGTGGCGACCGTCAACGTGACCCTCGGCCAGACCGTCACCGCGGGCCAGGTCCTCGCGACGGAGGACACCACCAGCCTGTCCTCCGCGGTGACCTCCGCACAGGCGGCGGTCGACTCGGCACAGTCCAGCCTCGACACGCTCAACTCCTCGTCCTCCGCGACGTCGGCCCAGATCTCCGCCGCGAAGGCCCAGCTCGCCTCCGCCCAGGCGAAGCTCAGCTCGGCACAGAACGACCTCGCGGGGGCCACGATGACCGCACCGTTCGCCGGCGTGGTCGCGCAGGTCAACCTGACCGCGAACAGCAAGGTCAACGGCACGACGTCGACGACGACCGGCCCGGGGACGACCACGACGGTCTCCTCGGCCACGTCGGCGGCCGCGCAGATCGTCGTCGTCGACACGCGAACGTGGCTCGTCAACGCCACCGTCGGCATGGCCGACCTGGCCAGCCTCAAGCAGGGGCTCGCCTGCACCGTGACCCCGACCGGCTCGACGACGAGCGTCGCCGGCACGCTGACGAGCATCGGCATCGTCGGTACGACCACGTCAGGGACGACGTCGTACCCCGTCATCGTGACGCTCACCGGCACCCCGACCGGCCTGTACATCGGCGGCTCCGCGGACGTCTCGATCGTCGTGAGCGAGGTCACCGCCCTCACCGTGCCGACCGCGGCGGTGCAGCAGGAGAACGGCCAGACGTACGTGACGGTGGTCGCCAACGGCGTGCACACCAGGACGAACGTCACCGTCGGCCGTACGTTCGGCGCCCGCACGGAGATCACCTCCGGGCTCGCCGAGAACGACGAGGTGCTCGTGACCGTGCCCGTCGCAGCCAGTGGGTCGAGCAGCCGGGGGCCGTACGGCGGACGCTCGGGCTTCCCCTCCGGCGCCCGTCCGAGCGGCTTCGGCGGGGGCGGCTCCGGAGCCAACGCCGTGCCGTCGACGCTGCCCACCGCCCAGGGGAGCTGAACGATGCCGACCATCGTCGAGCTCACCGGCGTCCACAAGACGTACAAGTCGGGCAGCATCACGTTCGAGGCGCTGCGCGGCGTGAGTCTCGAGGTCCAGGAGGGCGAGTACATCGCGATCACCGGCCCTTCGGGGTCGGGCAAGTCCACGCTCATGAACATCCTCGGCTGCCTCGACATCCCCACCGCCGGCACGTACCTGCTCGGCGGCGAGGACGTGAGCACGATGAGCGAGAAAGAGCTCGCCGTCGTCCGCAACAAGCGCATCGGCTTCGTCTTCCAGCAGTTCAACCTGCTCCGGTCGATGACGGCCCAGCGCAACGTCGAGCTTCCGCTCATGTACGCCGGCGTGCACGCCCGGGAGCGGCACACGCGGGCGCGCGAGGCGCTCGAGCGCGTGGGTCTCGGGGACCGTACCCACCACCGCCCCGGCGAGCTGTCCGGCGGCCAGCAGCAGCGCGCCTGCATCGCGAGGGCACTCGTCACGGACCCCGACATCATCCTCGCCGACGAGCCGACCGGGAACCTCGACTCCGTCTCGACGCACGAGGTGCTCAAGCTCCTCCACGAGCTCCACGACCAGGGCCGCACGATCGTGCTCATCACCCACGAGCACGACGTGGCGCTGGAGGCCCAGCGCAAGGTCCAGATCTACGACGGGCTGCTC
The DNA here is from genome assembly GCA_035702685.1 of Propionibacteriaceae bacterium. Taxonomy (GTDB): domain Bacteria; phylum Actinomycetota; class Actinomycetes; order Propionibacteriales; family Propionibacteriaceae; genus Fen-668. Next base: position 1,667 of record DASSQF010000286.1, on the reverse strand, counting down.
ACGGAAGGGCTCCCCGTATGACGTTCCTGGAGACTGTACGGACCGCGTTCATCGCGGTCATGTCGCGCAAGATGCGCTCGGCGCTGACGATGCTGGGCATCCTCATCGGCATCGCGTCGGTCATGCTCACGGTGGGCCTCGGGCAGGGTGCCCAGGAGCAGATCACGAGCCAGATCAACAAGCTCGGCTCCAACCTCATCATCGTGAACTCGGGCGCGAACTCCGGCCTCACTGTCGCGAACGCCAACTCTGGCAACAACAATGCCAATCGCACGCGCTTCACCACGCCGCTCACGCTCAACGACGCGGCCGCGCTCGCCGACAAGACCACCTGCCCCGACATCCTCCGCGTCGCGCCGGTCTCGACGACGGTCACGACCGCGTACAACGGCACCGCCTCGGACACCCCCTCGGTCATCGGCACCACGCCCGACTGGGTCGAGGTGACCGCACGGACGCTGACGGAGGGACGGTTCTTCACCACCGACGAGTCGAACGCCGGCTCGCTCGTCGCGGTCATCGGGCCGGGTACCGCCGACAACCTCTTCGGAAGCGGCGCATCCGTGGTGGGCAGGACGATGACCATGTCCGGGCAGTCGTTCACGGTCATCGGCGTGCTCAACTCCGTCGGGACGACCCTGTCGGGCAACGGTGACGAGCAGGTCGTCATCCCCGCCGGCACGTACGCGCAGCGCTTCTCGACCGCCACGAACATGAACACCGTCTCGACGATCCTCATGGAAGCCCGCGACAAGGACTCCCTGTCCGCGGCGATCCAGGAGGCGACGACGACCATGTACGTGATGCACAACGTCACGGCGGCCGCCCCTGACTTCACGGTCTCCAGCCAGCAGGCGCTCGTCGAGACGATCGGCTCGCTCACGACGATCCTCACGGCGCTGCTCTCCGGCATCGCCGGCATCTCGCTGCTCGTCGGCGGCATCGGCGTCATGAACATCATGCTCGTGAGCGTCACCGAGAGGATCCGTGAGATCGGCCTCCGCAAGGCCCTCGGCGCCCGCCCGAGCATCATCATGCTGCAGTTCCTCGTCGAGGCCAGCATGCTCGGCCTCATGGGCGGCGCCCTCGGCATCGGGCTCGGCATGGTCGGCGGCCGGATCCTCAGCAAGGCCATCAACTACCCCGTGATCATCTCGGTCGCCGCCACGTCGCTCGCGCTCGCGGTGTCCTTGGTCATCGGGATCGCGGCGGGCGTCTACCCGGCCTGGCGAGCCGCCAAGCTGGCGCCCATCGACGCACTACGGAACGAGTGAGGCCATGGCGACGAAGCGTACGAAGAAGACCCTCGGCAGGGCCGCGGTCGCGATCACGGTCCTCGTCGTCGTCGCGGTCGGGCTCCTGGGCTACAACGCTGCCGCGGGCGCGAGCAAGAACGCCGACCACTACCGCACGGTGACGGCCGCGGCCGGCACGATCACGCAGACCATCGCCTTGTCCGGCGTGGTCCACCACGTCACGCAGGACAGCCTGACCTTCCCCACGAGCGGCATGGTGACAGCGGTCAACGTCAAGGCGGGCGACACCGTGACCGCCGGACAGCCGCTGGCCTCGATCGACCCCCTCCCCCTGCAGAACGCCGTGCTCGCGGCGACCGCGACGTACACGGCGGCGATCTCCCAGTACGAGACCGACCAGCAGACGTACGC
>DASSQF010000285.1:0-7306 GCA_035702685.1 Propionibacteriaceae bacterium | reverse complement strand
ACCGTGGAGAGCCACTACTACCAGCCGCTGCCCACGAAGGCACGGCGTGCCGACGGGGACTACGAGCTGGAGTTCGAGGGTCGCTTCGCGGCGCAGATGGCCTTCTCGCAGCGCACTCGTGACACCGTCTCCCTCGAGACGAGGATGCGACTCGTGCCCCTGGAGCGGGGCGTCGCGCTGGATCTGGACACCGCCGGGGTCGCTACCCGCCAGCTCCTCGAGCTCGCCGTGCTCGACGACACCCCGTTGGGACACGTGACGGGTGGCTCCCAGCTCCGCGACGCCCGTACCGCCGTCGTCCACGGCGACACGACCTTCGCACACGGTCGCGTCACCCTCGAGGTGCAGGGCCCGCTCGACGAGGACGCCTCCGGCGACTACAACCCGGGCGAGGCGTACACGTTCCTCTCCGGGACGGACGCCTTCCCCGGCGCCCGCCTCCTCGTGCCGTTCCGCAGCCCCTCGAGCATCAGGCTGGTCCTGACGAGCACGTGATGCCGATGGCGTCGGCCTCAGGCCACTCGCACGAGCCTCACCGGCCCGAGCAGGCCGTGCGCGTGCGGCGTGGTCTTCTGCGTGACGTCCTGTGCGCCTCCCTGCATCGCGACGATGTCGGGGATCGAGTCGTAGTAGCCCCTGGCCAGCAGCCGGTTGTTGAGCGAGCTGGCCGTACGGACGTGGATCTCGTTGTCGCCGGGGCGCAGCTCGTCGGTCACGTCCACGCGCGGGCGAGAGGTGTCGAACCCGCACGGTGCTCCGCCGTTCACGGACACCGACCCCAGGCCGCCGGCCGTCGAACCGAGGTCGAGGACGAGCCTCCCGCCGTCGGCCAGGTCCTCGTCGGAGACCGTGACATGGGTCACGTAGTCCCCAACGCCGGACACCTCGGGACCCACCTCGGGGAGGTCGAGCCAGGGCTTGAGGGGTCCCTGGCCCGCGTCGATGGCCGTGACGGCGGTGTGCGGCCGCACCTCGCGGGTCACATACCCGAGCCCGCGGTCCTCCGTGATGACCTCGAGGTCGCCGGCGTCCCAGCTCTCCACGGTGATCTGCCAGTCGTCCAGCGTGGTGACGACTGACTCGGACGTGGTGAGACCGCCGGCGGACGCCTCGTGGTCGACGGTGAGGAAGGCGACCTCCCCGGGGTGAAGCGTGACGGAGATCACCAGCCGGCCATCCGCGGCGACCTCGGTGGCGTACGGGCTCAGCGTGCCCTGCCACGGGTCGACGCGGTGGACGGCGCCGGGGCGCTGCAGGGCGACCTGTACCTCGGAGGGTCCGCCGGTCTCGTACAGGAAGTTGTACAGGAACAGGTGCGACAGGGTGGCGTCGTCGCGCAGGAGCCCGAGCACGCTCTGGTTGTCCTCGAGGAACTCCGACCGGCCGACCACGCCGAGCGCCCGGAGCGTCGACACGGTCTGGGCGGGGTCGGAGATCTCGCGAACTGTCGACTCCGCGAGCAGCGAGGCGATGGTCGAGGCGAGCTCCGCGTCGCGACCGTCGTTGCCGGGCGTGCGGGCGGCGGCCTTCTCGTGCACCGTGTGGAGGCCGGCGGCGAGCCACTTCACCTCGCGCGCCCCATGGACGAGCAGGACCCTGAGGCCGTTTCGGGCCAGCTCGAGCAGACGCGAGGCGGCGTCGGGATCCAGGCACTCCTGGTACACGATGACCGCCTGGTAGCCCGGGCCGCCGGGCTGCAGCACCCCGTCGCCGAACTCGACGTCGGGGTGGAGGAGGAGCTCGGGGTCGAAGTACTCGTACGTCCAGCCGGCGTCCTGCATGCCGAGGTCCTGCCACCACTGGTTCTCGCGGTTCCGCATCCACATGCGCCCGATCGCGTCCTCGTCGGGGATCCGGTTGCCCTCCGGGTCCAGGAGCGTGATGCCGATCATGTTCTCGACGAAGTGGTCCGTGCGGAGGATCGCGACGTCGACGCGGGGCCGCCCGCGCCGCAGCAGGAGCTGCTGACGTGCCACCGCTCGGGTCCACAGCGGGTAGAACTCCGCAGCCGGCTGGCGGGTGTCGAAGCGCTCCGAGAACATGGGCCACATCCCCTCGTGGCCCGGCCACTCCGTGGCACCCTCGGCGCCGACCGGGCTCGCCCAGCCGTGCAGCACGGTCTTCGTCACGCCGGCGGCGAACTGGGTGGCGATGATCTGGTCGTAGAAGCGGTGGTCGAGCACGTGGTTGCGCGTCGTCGCTCCGGTCTCCGAGGAGTACGGCTTGTCGAACAGGTGGGCGGGTCCCGCGAGGAGGCGGTACGCGTCGATCTGCGAGCCGAACTCGAGAGACTCGGTCTCGATGCCGTCCACCTCGGGTCCGGGGCGGGTCAGCTCGAACGGCAGCCCGTAGCTGATCTCGGAGCGCAGCGTGATGCCCACGCCGTGCAGGAACTCGGCGAACGGTCGGAGCATGGTCTCGATGTACAGGTCGGTGAGCGTGCGTACGTAGTCGTGGCGGACCTTCTCGACCTGGGTGCGCGAGGCGTCGTCCGCGGCGTAGTGGTACTGCGTGGTGACGGTGAACAGGAAGATGGACCGGGTGAGGAACGGGAGCCAGGGCTCGATGTCGTACCCGCGTCTGGCCCTGAACTCCTCGGCGAACGTGTGGCCCCAGAAGAGCCCTCCGGCGCCGTACGTGGACAGCTCCAGGGAGTCCATGTACATCTGGGTGCGCGGGTTCTTGGCGATCTGCGCGCGCAGCTCGGGCGTGAGGACGACGGAGCCCCAGTAGTCGATGACCGCGTCGACGCCGTGGCGGTCGATGTAGTTGACGGTGTAGTTCACCGAGGCGGAGGGGTTCGCCGTCTGCCCGGTGCCGTGCATCCAGTACGTGAAGAGCTTCCAGTCGCCGTCCGGCGCCGTCCACTCGAGGGACTCGTCGACGACCTGTCCGGTGAGGTCGATGACAGAGTCGACGGCCAGCACGGGTGGGGTCGCGGACGCGTCCAGCACCTTGGCGGCGATGACGGCCACGAGGTGCTGGACGGTGATGCGGCCGCGATGTCCAGGGAGCATGTGGCCCTCGGGCAGCGGAGCCTCCAGGTCGATCGGGGTGAGGGGACCGGTACGGGTGGCGCCCCCCGCGAGGTCCTCGGTGACGACGTCGAGCTCCTGGGCCGCCGCCGGCTCGTCCGGCGTGATGGTCGGCAGGTTGGCGTTCGACCAGTTCGTACCGGACGTGAAGCTCACCGCCATGTTGCGCGCCGTGGTCTCGGTGACGACGACCTCGGAGTCGTGCGTCCACTCCTCGGAGCCCCAGCCGTACCGGGCGTGGTCGACGCCCTCCTCGTCCATCGCGAGGAACTCCATGCCGCCGAACCCCAGGCGATACGCGGCCTCGATCTCGGTGCGGAGCGTCTCGTCGGTGTGGACGCCCTCGGCCAGCCACCAGCGGATCTCCGGGCGGGTCTCGATCGGTGGGTCGGCCAGCGCACGGCGGAGCTCGTCGAGGGCAGGGGACTCGGTCATGGTCTTCTCCTTCGAAGATCCGGACGGGTCCCTGAAACGTATCAGACTATTTCATTCCTGCAAATAGTCTTGTCAGGTGCGAGGAAGGAACCCCTGAAGGTCCTGCTCGTCGTCGGCGAGGGTCGACCGTACGAACCGTGCGAACAGGGCGCTGAGCTGCGCCGCCTCGGCCGGGGTCCAGGTTCGCAATGCGGCTCGTACCCGTCCCTCGGCGATGGCGGCGATCCGCTCGGCGTACACGCGCCCGTCCGCGCTCAGGGCGAGCAGGATCCCGCGTTCGTCCTGCGGGTCCGCCACGCGGACGATGAGCCCCTCCTCGACGAGGCGCTGGGCGATCCGCGAGACGTTGGGGCGCCCGATACCGAGCGCGTCGGCGATGTCGGTGGGGCGGGTGGCGCCGCGGTACACGAGCTGGTTCAGGGTGAGGAACGCCGAGACGTCGTCGATCGGGAAGTCGATGGCGGCCATGATCTCCCGGCGCATCCGGGCGCTGTCCGCCCAGCGCACCATGGCCTCGAGGTTGACGAGGAGATCCTCCGGGTCGTTGGAGACCAACGGGAGGCAGTCGACCTCGTCCGCCGGTGTCAGGTGGTCGGGACCAGGTCGGGGCACCGGATCTCCTCACGTGTACGGGCGTGACGCACGCTACTTCATGTCCTCTCCGACGCACGCCACGTTCGTCGCCGGGCCTCATAGGCTGTCCGCGATGTCCGGGACGCGCGCATGAGGCAGACGGCCTCGATCCTCCACCTCGACCTCGACGCCTTCTTCGCGTCGGTCGAGCAGCGCGACAAGCCGTCGCTGCGGGGCAAGCCGGTGATCGTGGGCGGCCTGGGCGGCCGCGGGGTGGTGTCGACGGCCTCGTACGAGGCCAGGGTGTACGGGGTGCACTCGGCGATGCCCATGCACGAGGCGAGGCGGCTGTGCCCTCGGGCGGCGTTCCTGTCCGGCCGCTTCGGCGCGTACCGTGCCGCCTCGCGCCTCGTCATGGGCGTCCTCGCCGAGGTGTCGCCCCTCGTGGAGCCCGTGAGCCTCGACGAGGCGTACGTCGACCTGGCGGCCGGGACCGTGGACGTCACCGACACCGAGGCGCTGCTCGCACTGGCGAGGAGCGTCCGCGAGCGGGTGGCGGATGTGACCGGGGGCCTCACCGCGTCCGTGGGGCTGGGCAGCTCGAAGTTCATGGCCAAGCTCGCGTCGGAGATCGCGAAGCCCGACGGGATCCACCTCGTACTGCCCGGCACCGAGGTCGACCACATCGCACCGCTGGCGGTCCGGGCGATCCCGGGCGTCGGTCCCGTGACCGCGGAGAAGCTGGACCGCCTCGGCATCCAGACCGTCGAGGACCTGCGCCGGGCATCCCCGAACGAGCTGCGCCGGGAGGTGGGGCAGGCCTGGGCCACGGAGCTGGCGCGTCTCGCGGTGGCCGACGACGACCGGCCGGTGAGCGCGGAGCGGGAGGTGAAGTCGATCTCCGTCGAGGACACCTTCGACGCGGACATCTCGGACCTGGCCGTGCTCGAGGCGAAGCTCTCGCGCGACGCGCTCGGCGTCGCGGAGCGGCTGCGGCGAGCCGGCCTCTTCGCTCGTACGGTCACCGTGAAGATCAAGCTCGGCGACTTCACGACGCACACGAGGTCGAGGACGCTGCTGGGCGCTGTCGACGACGGCGAGGTCATCGCCGAGTCGGCCCGGCAGCTGCTGCGCGGCGCATCCGCCCAGGTCGCGCAGGGCGTACGCCTCCTCGGCGTGGGAGTGTCCTCGTTCACCGGTGCCGCCCAGGAGGCGCTCTTCGAGGTCGCCTCGTCCAGCCCCGACGAGCTCCAGGTCGACACCGTCGCCCCGACTGTCCGGCACGGGGTTCCCGGCTACCAGCCCGGGGAGGACGTCATCCACGACGTGTACGGCGCCGGCTGGGTGTGGGGGAGCGGCCACGGCTGGGTGACCGTGCGGTTCGAGACGGCCCTCTCCGAGAAGCCGGGGCCGGTACGGGCGTTCCGGATAGGCGACCCGGCCCTTCGGCCGACAGCGCAGGCCGGCGCCGTCGAGGACGTCAGCGAACCGAACGAGGAGGCTTCGTACTCGACCTGACCACCAGCCGGGTCGGGAGGCTGATGTGCTCCTCGGTGCTGGTGCCCGCCAACAGGTCGAGCAGCAGCCGTACGGCTTCGGCGCCCATCTGCTGCAGCGGCTGCGCGGAGGTCGTCAGCGGCGGGGTGGCGTTGGCCGCCTCGGGGATGTTGTCGAACCCGACCACCGACAGGTCGTCGGGGACGCGCAGCCCGAGCTCGTTCGCCACCTCCATGACGCGGATCGCGGACAGGTCGTTGGCCGCGAACACGGCGGTGGGCGGGTCGGGCAGCGTGAGCAGGGCGCGGGCCGCCTCGGTGGTCTCCGCGGCGCGGTAGCCGCCGACACGGACGAGCCCCGGGTCGAACGTGATCCCGGCCGCCTCCAGCGCGTCGCGGTAGCCCTGCTCGCGGAGCCGGGCCGAGGCGAGGTCCTCGCGGCCGCGGACGTGTGCGATGCGGCGGTGGCCGAGGTCGATGAGGTGCTGGGTGGCCTCGCGGGCGCCTCCCACGTTGTCGGCTTCGATCGTGCTGGCGCCCGTGCTTCCGGTGTGCGGGTCGATGGCCACCACCGGGATCGTCGTCGTGGCCACGGTGGCGGTCGGTGCCACGATCACCGCGCCGTCGATGAGGGTCCCGGCAAGCCGGGAGAGCGACCGGCGCTCCCACCCGTCGTGGTTGTGCTCGAGGTTCCCGGAGTAGGCCAGCAGCTCGTAGCCGGTCCCCTCCGCCGCCGACGAGATGCCCTTGAGGAGCTCGGTGGAGAAGGGCTCGAACTCGGGCACGAGGATGCCGAGGACGTTCGTACTGTGCCGGCGCAGACTGCTCGCGACCAGGGAGGACTCGTACCCGAGCTCGGTCACGACGTCCATCACCTTGTCGTACGTCTCCGGCGACACCCCGTAGCGGTCGTTGACCACCTTGGACACGGTCGACACCGACACGTCGGCCGCCTGGGCCACGTCGATGATGGTCACCCGAGGCGGAGTGGTCCTCGGCACAGAACGCCGGGGACGCCGGGCACTCGTGGTCACGTCCGCAACGTTAGCCCATGGCGGCGTTACGACATCGTTGTAGAAAACGTTTTCGATAACGTTTGACGGCGCGCCATTTGTTGTGCCAGGATCCAAATCGGCAGGGATCACTGCCGGCGGTCAAGGAAGACTGAGAGGTCTGTCGTATGCAGCGAAAAGTCACGGGCTCGGCACTTGTTGCACTCGGCGCGAGCGTCGCGCTGGTGCTCACCGGATGTTCTGGAGCCACACCCGCACCGGCCGCGTCGAGCGGACCGGTGACCATGTCCTTCTGGCACAACTCGACCACCGGTGATGGCCTGAAGTACTGGCAGGACACCGTTGCGGCGTTCCAGAAGGAGAACCCGAACGTCACGATCAACATCCAGGCCATCCAGAACGAGGACATGGACGGGAAGCTCCAGACTGCCCTCAACTCGAACGACGGTCCCACGATCTTCATGGCTCGTGGCGGCGGCAAGCTCGCCGATGTCGTCAGCGCCGACAAGGTGATGGACATCACGAGCCAGATCAGCGGCGACGTGAAGTCGGCGTACGGCTCGGCCATCTTCAGCGCGTTCACGATCGACGGCAAGATCTACGGCATGCCCACCTCGGTGCTGCCCGGTGGCATCTACTACAGCAAGGACCTGTTCAAGCAGGCCGGGATCACGACGCCGCCCGCCACGTTCGCCCAGCTCAACGACGCCGTCACCAAGCTCAAGGCCGCCGGCATCGCGCCCATCGCCCTCGG
>DASSQF010000284.1:0-6334 GCA_035702685.1 Propionibacteriaceae bacterium | reverse complement strand
GAGGGGACCGGCCTGGGCGTTCTCCGGACGGGCGAGGACGGGTTCCACGCGCTCCCGGGACGCGCCGACGACGCCGTCCTGGTCTTCACCAAGGACTCCGTACGGTCACGGGTGCACCGGGCGGTCTACCGGGACTACGTCGGCCTCCGGGTCATGGACGAGGGTGGCCGCATCGTGGGGGAGCGGCGCTTCGTCGGCGTGCTCGCCTCGCCCGCGTACACCGAGCCGGTCACCCGGATCCCGATCCTCGTGCCGAAGGCCGTCGACATCCTCAGGCGCTCCGGCTACGGCCCCCAGAGCCACGGGTACAAGGCGCTCCTCGCGACGCTCAACGCCTATCCGCGCGACGCCCTGCTGCACGCCGGGGCGGACGAGCTGTACCCGATCGTGGAGCGGATCGCGACGCTCGGGGAGCGGCGTCAGGTACGGGTGTTCTTCCACCGCGACAGGTGGGACCGGTTCGTCAACGGCCTCGTGTACCTTCCCCGGGACCGGTACACGACGGCGACCGCCGACAGGATCCAGCGGATCCTCTGCGAGCGGTTCGGGGGCGTCGCGGTGGACCACTCGGCCCTCGTGACCGGGTCCGTGATGACCCGGCTCGACATCGTCGTACAGCTCGGCGAGGGGTCGCGGACCGACGTCGACCTCGACGCCCTGGAGGACGACCTCACCGAGGCCACCCGGACCTGGGACGAGCGCTTCATCGACCAGGTCTACTCATGGCCGAGCGAGCTGCGAGGGGTCGACTTCCCCGACTCGTACAAGGACGAGTTCACCCCGCAGCAGGGCGTCGCCGACCTCGAGATGCTCAACGCGCTCGTGGACACCGACGAGATGAGGGCGGCCGTCCTTGACACGCCTCCGGAGGACGCCGCGGACCTCCGGCTCCGCCTGTACCGTCGCTCGCGCCTCGCGCTGCCCGACGTCCTGCCGCACCTGGACTCGCTCGGGGTGTCCGTCATCGACGAGTGGCCGTTCGAGCTGAGCCTGCGCGGTGAGCCCGCCTGGGTGTACGAGTTCGGCCTCGTCAACGCCGCGACGACCTGGGACGAGGCGGACCGGCAGCGGTTCATCGAGGCGTTCCAGGCGTCGGTGACCGGCCGGCTCGAGGTCGGGCCGATGAACGCCCTCGTCACCGTGGCGGGCCTGACGTGGGAGGAGGTCGGCAGGCTCCGCGCGATGGAGCGCTACCTCAAGCAGGGCGGCATGCCGTACTCGTACGCGTACATCGCGAGCGCCCTGGAGGCGCACCCGTCCCTCGCCTCGTCGCTCGTGGCCGCGTTCCGCGCGGCCCACGACCCCGAGCGGCCCGGCAGCGCCGAGGAGCACCGGGACGCCGCCGAGACACTCCTCGCCTCGATCGAGGCGGAGCTCGACCAGGTGGCGAACCTCGACCAGGACCGGATCATCCGGGCGTTCGTCAGCCTCCAGCGGGCGATCGTCCGCACCAACGCCTTCACCGGCCTTGGCGACGCCGCTCTGGCCGTCAAGCTGCTGCCGCGCAAGCTCACGCTGCTCCCCGAGCCGCGACCCGCCTTCGAGATCTGGGTCTACTCGCCCCGGGTCGAAGGCGTCCACCTCCGGTTCGGGCGCGTGGCCCGTGGCGGCCTGCGCTGGTCGGACCGCGCGGAGGACTTCCGGACCGAGGTGCTCGGTCTCGTCAAGGCACAGATGGTGAAGAACACCGTCATCGTCCCCGTGGGCGCCAAGGGCGGCTTCGTGGCACGCAGGCTGCCGGATCCGGCTGTCGACCGGGCAGGGTGGATGGCGGAGGGGCAGCACGCGTACCGCATGTTCGTCACGGCGCTGCTGTCGGTCACCGACACCATCTCGCACGGCTCCGTCGTGGGCCCCGAGCATGTGGTGCGCCACGACGAGGACGACCCGTACCTCGTCGTCGCCGCCGACAAGGGCACGGCGACCTTCTCTGACCTCGCGAACGAGATCTCGCTGGCTCGCGGGTACTGGCTCGGGGACGCCTTCGCGTCGGGGGGTACCAACGGCTACGACCACAAGGCGATGGGCATCACGGCCCGCGGCGCCTGGGAGTCGGTGAAGCGCCACTTCCAGGAGATGGGGGTCGACCCGCAGACCGACGACGTCACGTGCGTCGGCATCGGTGACATGTCAGGTGACGTGTTCGGCAACGGGATGCTGCTCAGCCGTCACCTCAAGCTCGTCGCGGCCTTCGACCACCGCCACGTGTTCGTCGACCCGGACCCGGACCCGGAGCGGAGCTTCCAGGAGCGCGAGCGGCTCTTCGCCCTGCCCCGCTCGTCGTGGGCCGACTACGACGCCGCCGTGATCTCGGCGGGGGGCGGCGTGTTCGAGCGCTCGCTGAAGTCGATCACCGTCACGCCGCAGGCGAGGGCAGCCCTGGGCATCCCCGAGGACGTCCAGGCCCTGTCGCCCGCGGAGTACATCCACGCCATCCTGCAGGCGCCGGTCGACCTGCTGTGGAACGGGGGCATCGGCACGTACGTCAAGGCGACGACCGAGTCGCACGCGGACGTGGGCGACCGCACGAACGACGCGGTACGCGTCGACGCCACCCAGGTACGGGCGCGCTGCGCGGGTGAGGGCGGGAACCTGGGCTGGACCCAGGCGGCGAGGATCGAGTACGCCCGGGCCGGCGGCCGCATCAACACCGACTTCATCGACAACTCGGCAGGGGTCGACACCAGCGACCACGAGGTCAACATCAAGATCCTCCTCGCCGACGCCGAGACCCGGGAACGCCTCACGGGCGAGGAGCGCAACGAGCTGCTGCCGGCGATGACGGACGATGTCGCAGCCCTGGTCCTCGCGCACAACGTCGACCAGAACATGGCCCTGGCCATGGCCCGGTACCAGGCTCCCCGGTTCACCGCCATCCACGAGGACTGGATGCGGGTGCTCGCGGAGAGCGGGTACCTGGACCGGCAGCTCGAGACCATGCCGTCCACGGCGGAGATGGCGCGGCGGATCGCCGCGGGGGAGGGGCTGTGCAGCCCGGAGCTCGCCACGCTGCTCGCGTGGACGAAGATCAGGCTCGCTGACATCGTCGTGGCCAGTGACCTGCCCGACGACCCGTACCTGGCCGACAGGCTGGTCCAGTACTTCCCCAAGCAGCTCAGGGAACGCTTCGGCGACCTCATGACCGACCACCCGCTGCGACGGGAGATCATCACGACCGTCGCGGTGAACCGCTTCGTGAACAGCCAGGGCATCTCCTCGTACCACCGGCTCTCGTCGGACACGGGTGCCGGGGCTGCGGACATCATCCGGGCCCAGCTCGCGTCCCGTGCGATCTTCCGGGTGGGCGTCCTCGAGGTGGGGCTGCGCCGTCAGGCGCCCGACGCCGCCAGGTACGTCGAGCTCATGGTCACGATGCGGCACCTCGTCGAGCGCGGCACACGGTGGGTGCTCCAGACTTTCGCGTCGCCCATCGACGTCGCGCAGGTCGTCGAGACGTACGGCGCCCCGAGCCGCGAGGTGCTCGACCACCTCGAGGACGTCGCGACTCCTGAGCTCGTCGCCTCGTGGTCGCGTCGCCGTGACGAGCTCGTCAGCGAGGGCCTGTCATCCGACCTCGCACGCCTCATCGCCGCGGAGCCGATCGCTCACCTGGCGCCCGCGATCGTGTCCATCGCCGCCAAGGGCTCGCACGACCTGCTGGAGACCGCGAGGCGGTTCTTCGAGCTGCGTGGCCGGCTCGAGCTGGGCCGGTTCTTCGAGGCCGCCGAGGCCCTTCCCCGTACGGACCGCTGGTCGCTCATGGCGCAGGCGGCGATCATGGACGAGCTCCTCGCCGTACAGGCCGCGCTCGGAGCCGAAGCCGTGGAGGGTGCCTTCGCCGGCCCGCGTCCCGACCTCGACCGGATCGGGCCCTTGCTGGAGAACCTGGCCCGCGAGGGCGCGGATCTGGGACGGCTCTCCGTGGCGGTGCGGCTGCTGCGCTCCCTCGTCAAGGGGTGACGTCGTCGACCCGGGCCGGACTTGGTTGAATATGGCCCATGCGCATCGACCTGCACGTCCACTCGAACGTCTCCGACGGTACGGACAGCCCGACCCGGCTGGTGTTCGCCGCCTCTGACGCGGGCCTGGACGTCATCGCGCTGTGCGACCACGACACGTTCGACGGCATCACCGAGGCGCGGGAGGCCGGCAGGCGGATCGGCCTGACCGTTCTTCCCGGCGTGGAGATGTCCACCCGCTACCAGGGCCGCCCGGTCCACCTGCTGGGCTACGGCTGCGACCCCTGGAACCGCTTCCTCCTCTCCGAGCTGGCCGCCCTGCGCGCGAGCCGGGTGAACCGTCTGCAGGGCTTCCTCGAGAGGCTCGCCGAGCTGGGCCTCCCGCTCACCGAGGACGAGGTCGCCGAGTCGCGGGGCCTGTCGCCCTCCCTCGGCAGGCCGCACATCGCCGACGCGATGGTGGCCAAGGGCTACGTGGCCCACCGCACCGAGGCGTTCGAGAAGTACCTCGGTGACGGCAAGCCGGCCTACGTCGAGCGGTACGCGACCCCGCTGGAGGACGCCATCCGTCTGATCCGCGGGGCCAAGGGGCTCGCCGTCATCGCCCATCCGTGGGGGCCGGGTGCCAAGGACGTGCTGACGGGCGATGCCCTCGCGGAGCTGGCGCGAGTGGGGCTCGAGGGCATCGAGGTCGACCACACGGACCACGACGCGCGGGCACGAGAGCTGCTCACGGAGCTCGGGGCCCGTACCGGCCTCATCCGTACGGGCTCCAGCGACTACCACGGCACCGGCAAGCTCAACAACCCTCTCGGCGTCAACGTCACCCGCCCCACCGCGTACGCGGAGATCGTCAACCGCATCGCGTCTCGGGGTGGCGTCGGGCCGGCCTGAACGGGGCCTCTGTTAGCCTGCCACCCGTCTCCGGGAGAGGAATACCCATCACATGACCACGCCCACCGCGGACGCCGGCGAGGAGCTGGCGCAGAGCACGTCGGACGCCTCGCTGGCACGATCGCAGCAGCGCAGCCGTGACATCCGCGCCCAGATCGAGAAGGACCCCTCCGGCTTCCGCGTCATGACGGGTGACCGCCCCACGGGCAACCTCCACATCGGGCACCTCCTCGGCTCGCTCCAGAACCGTCTCGAGGTGCAGAGGCTGGGCGTCGACACGTTCATCCTCATCGCCGACTACCAGGTCATCACGGACCGCGACGGCGTGGGCCCGATCCGCGAGCGCGTGTACTCGATGATCGCCGACTACCTCGCCCTGGGTCTCGACCCTGTCGCGACGACGATCTTCACGCACTCGTCCGTGCCCGCGCTGAACCAGCTCATGCTGCCGTTCCTCTCGCTCGTGTCGGACGCCGAGCTGCGCCGCAACCCCACCGTCAAGGCGGAGCTCGAGGCCACGGGGGACCGTCCCATGTCGGGCCTCCTGCTCACCTACCCGGTCCACCAGGCCGCGGACATCCTGTTCTGCAAGGCGAACCTCGTGCCGGTCGGCAAGGACCAGCTGCCCCACCTCGAGCAGGCGCGCGTCATCGCGCGGCGCTTCGACGAGCGGTACGGACGGGCGGACGCGTCCCGCCCGGTCTTCCCGCCGCCGGACGCGCTGCTGTCCGAGGGCGGCGCGGTCATCCTCGGCATGGACGGCACGAAGATGAGCAAGTCCAAGGGCAACGTCATCGAGCTCGGCATGACGGCGGACGAGACCGCGAAGATCATCAAGAAGGCGGTCACGGACTCCGACCGCCACATCACGTACGACCCGGCGAACCGCCCGGAGGTGTCCAACCTCGTGAACCTCGCGGCGCTGTTCCTGGGACGCGACCCGTACGAGGTCGCCGACGAGCTCGGCGACGCGGGCGGCGGCGGCCTCAAGAAGCTGGTCACGGAGGCCGTCAACGAGGGGCTGGCCGGTCACCGCGCACGTCGCGCCGAGCTCGTCGCCGACCCGGGCTACCTGCAGCGGGTGCTGGCCGAGGGCAACGCCCGTGCGAACGCCGTCGCCGACGCCACGCTGGCCGAGGTCCGGACGGCGATGCAGATGGTGTACTGACTCCGACGTCCGAGGCAGCCGACCTGGCGAGGATGCGCCGACCTCTGCGGGGCCGCCGTCGACCCCCGTGTTCTCGTGGTTGTGGCGTCTCTCGGGCCTGACCGGAGAGCTCACATCCGTGTTGTGGTGGTTCTGACCCTTCCTGAGGGCCCCAGAACCACCACAACGCGGATGTCAGCCAGAAGAGGGGCCTGAGAACCGCCGGAATGCGGGAGTCGGCTGAGGGGCGACAGCCTCAGGCCCGGTCGGTCGACGTGGCCTGAGCCTTCAGGAAGAACGCGTCGAGCGCCTCCGCGGTGGCGTCCACGTTCTC
>DASSQF010000283.1:0-4342 GCA_035702685.1 Propionibacteriaceae bacterium | reverse complement strand
CGCGCGACCCCAGACGCCGAGCCCGGCGAGGTAGACCGGGATGCCGGCGGCACCCAGCCAGCCGAGACCGAGGAGGGATCCGACCACGGCCACGATGACGCCCGCCCCCAGCACCGGGAGCGCCTGGCGCGTGGAGCGGTCGGCGGTCGCGTCCATCGGAGTGCGCAGCATGGTCGGTCCGAGCGTCAGCAGGGTTCCGGTGAGCGTGAGACCGATCCTGCCCAGCACGTTCGTCAGCGCGTGGGCGGCGAGCAGGCGTCCGTCCCACGGGTCCGGCCAGCCCCAGGCCAGCGTCGCCCCCAGCCCCGCCCCGATGACGAGCGACGCGGACGCCCACAGGTAGTAGCGGACGGTGACGCGGAACCGTGCCGGGAGGGCTTTCCGGAGCATCTGCAGCAGGACGAGCCCGTGCCACCCGACCGCTGCCGCCACGGCGACAGCGCCCGTCAGGGTGACCAGCCACCAGGTCGTCGGGACGCCGACGACGACGAGCACGGCACCGACGGTGAGGAGGCCCAGCCGCTGGTTCTGGCGGCGGGCCTGCTGCTCCGTCGCCGAGGCGCGCAGCAGCGTCTGGGCGAAGTGGAAGCTCCAGACGAAGATCGAGTGCGTGAGTGCGCCGAGGAGCACGAGGTGCAGCATGAGCCAGCCGGCGTCCGGGACCCAGCGGTGGACGAGTGCGACGACGACGGCCGCGACGAGCCACCCGATGAGCGGCAGGTCGCGCAGCCTGGAACGGCCGCGTGTGCTGGGGCGGCTCATGCCCGTACCACCAGGACGGCGGCGGTGCCGAGGAAGGCGAGCATCGCGAGGACGGTGACCACGCCTCCCGCCTGCCACAGCGGCACTGTCCGGGAGAGCGCGCCGGTGAAGCGGACCAGGAGGCCTGCGTGGAGCAGCGCGAGCGGCAACCACAGCGCCGGGCGGTACGGGAGGGGACGGCCGAGCACCGCGGGAAGGATGACCGGCGCGTGCGCCATCACCATGGACACCCCGAAGCCGAGAAACGCCCCGTGCACGACCACGTCGTACGTGGCGGCGTCCGCGGAGAGCCCGGCGACCGCGAGCGTGACGCCGGCGACGGCGAGGTTCGCGTACCCGGCCAGCAGCGCCACGGCCACGTACCGCCGTTGGCCGGACAGCGTCAGCTGCTTCCGGACGACGTCATGGAGCACGAGCCACGCCACCAGGGCCAGCAGCGACAGGCCGACCAGCCGCTCTCCGTACCCGGGGACGACGAGCGCCGCGAGGACGGAGACCGTCACGGCGGCGGTGAGGGCCAGCAGCTGCCGGTCAGCCGTCGGGCCCATCGACAGCGCGGTGAGCTCCGCGCGCTCCGCGGCGATGACCACGACCACGAAGCCGATGAGCCACGGCAGGGCGTGGGGCACGTCGAGGAGGAGTGCCACGACCGCGCCGCCCAGTGCGAGCACGGACGACAGGACCTGGACGGCGACGAGCGGCTGCGGCGCCCGGCGCCACAGCGCGGCGTAGACGAGGACGAACAGCGCGCCGGCCTCCACCAGGAGGAGCTGGCCGAGCAGGACGGGCGCCGGGCTGAGCAGGGCCACGGCACCCGCCCCGTACAGGCCCGGTGCGAGGTACGCCCACGGCCTGGCCAATGACTGGGCCCGTTCGAGGGAGATGAGCGTGGCGAGGAAGCCGAGGACCATCACCTGGCCGTGGACGTCGGCAGCGCGCTGCGACACGACCGGCGCCCACACGCCGAGGCGCAGGAGTCCGGCGTCGAGGCCCGCGAGGAGAGCCGCCCCGCCCAGGGCCACGAGCAGGGTTCGGCCCCGAGCCCCACGACGTCGCGAGGCTGCGAGAGCGGAGGCGCGACCGGGGCGAGAGGACGGGTCCCCAGCGCGTCGCACGTCCGCGGCGGCGACGTACGTCCCAGCCGCATGCGGGTTCCCCACCGTGCTCCTTTTTCTACAAGTCTGTGTGAAGAAAATAACACGGCTCTCACGGTTCGAGCACGTCGGCCCGGCAACGGGAGCAGACTGAGGAGACCGGACCGCGCGTGTCCGTGGACGGCAGGGAAGCCGGAGTTCGGGCGTCGATGTCGGAGGCGCGATGGCCAGGCAAGGTGGCTACCGGGTTGAGCGGATCAGCCGGGCGAGGCTCGCGCTGGCCGCCGGTCAGGAGATGGCCCACGGCCGGCACCTGATGTTCGGCCTCGTGGAGGCGGACCTCACCGAGCCGCTGAGGCGGATGGACGAGCACAAGGCGCGGTACGGGGAACGTCTCTCGCTCGCCGGGTACGTGACGACCTGCCTCGCCCGCACCCTGAGGGAGTTCCCCGAGGTCAACGCCTTCCGTCGGGGGCGCTCCGTCGTGCTGCTCGACGAGGTGATCGTCGTCGTGCTCGTGGAGCGCAGCATCGACTCCCAGTCCGCCGTGGGCTACCTCCCGATCCGTCATGCCGACACCAAGTCGCTGTCGGAGGTGACACGAGAGATCCGGGCCGAGCAGGCGTCGCCGCCGCGCGTCGTCCCAGGTCAGCAATGGCTGGAGCGCCTTCCGGCATGGGTCGCTCCGATCGTCATGCGGTGGGCGACCCGGAGCATCGGATGGGCGCTGCGTTTCGGCACGGCCGGCGTCAACAACATCGGCTTCGGTGCGCTTCCCGGCTGGGGGCTCGCTCCCGGCGCCGGGACCGTCGCCGTCACTGTCGGGGGGATCAGCCCGGAGGACCGTGCGGACGGGCGCCACCGGATCGGACACCTCACGCTCACCTTCGACCACGACGTCGTGGACGGCGCTCCGGCCGCCCGCTTCACCTCGCGGCTCCTGGCCATCCTGGAGTCCGGCGAGACCGTCGCCGACCCCAGCTGACCAGACAAGGACCACCATGACCATCGCCCGTCGCACGCTCCTCGGTTCGTGCATCGCGGCCGCCTCTGCCTCGGCCGCGGGGTGCTCGCCGACGCCGGCTGCCAGTCGGCCCTCCGCCGACGCCACCACCTCGGGCTCGACCGCAGCACCCCGGGTGTTCCCGTCAGGCTTCGGCTGGGGTGTGGCGACCTCCGCCTTCCAGATCGAAGGGTCTCCGGCTGCCGACGGACGTACTCCCTCCATCTGGGACGCCTTCACAGCCGTCCAGGGGAGGATCGCGGACGGCAGCAACGCGAGTGTGGCGTGTGACCACTACCGGCGCTGGGAGGCCGACCTCGACCTCATGAAGAAGCTGGGCATCCGCTCGTACCGCTTCTCGATCTCGTGGCCCCGTGTCCTGCCGTCGAGGTCGGCTGGCGTCAACCCAGCGGGTCTCGGGTTCTACGACCGGCTCGTCGACGGGCTCGTGGCGCGCGGCATCACGCCCGTGGCGACCCTGTTCCACTGGGATCTGCCGGTGTACCTGCAGCAGGAGGGCGGCTGGGAGAACCGCGACTCGGCAGGCTGGTTCGTGGACTACGCGCAGAAGGTGTTCGCCAAGCTCGGCGACCGCGTGGGCTCGTGGGCCACGATCAACGAGACGAAGATCATCGCCCAGATGGGCTACCAGCAGGGGACGATGGCGCCCGGGCTGCGGGACCAGACGGCCAGCGGCAAGGTCGTGCACCACCTCAACCTCGCGCACGGCAGGGCGGTACAGGCGTTCCGTGCGAGTGGCGCTCGGGGTCGCATCGGGCCCTGCTTCGCCCTGTCGCCCTGCTACCCGGCCGACCCGTCCGTACCGCCCGCCACCGTGGACCACATCGACCTGCAGGAGAACCGCCTGTACCTCGACCCCATCCTTCGCGGCAGCTATCCCGACCAGCTGGACACCCTCGACAGCCAGTTCGTCCAGGGCCTGTTCGGCGCGGTCCGCTCCGAGGACGCGGCCGTGATCGGTGAGAAGGTCGACTTCGCGGGCTTCACGTACTACTCACCGGCGGTCATCGGCTCGGGCGGACCGGTGCAGAGGTACCCGGTCGCCTCCAGCGGATGGCAGCAGATCTACCCCCAGGGCCTCAAGGACCTCCTCGTGCGCCTCCATCGCGACTACAAGGCCCCCGAGATCGTCGTGCTCGAGAACGGCCTGCCCGACGCACGTGGCGGTGACCCGCTCACGGACAGCCAGCGCGTCGACTTCCTGCGTGGACACCTCACTGCCGCCCATGACGCGATCAGCGAAGGCGTCCGGCTCACCGGCTTCCATGTGTGGTCGCTGCTGGACAACTTCGAGTGGGCCCAGGGCTACAGCCAGCGGTTCGGGCTCGTGCGCGTCGACTTCGACTCCCAGCAGCGGGTGCCGAAGGCTTCCGCGGCGTGGTACGCGGGCGTCATCGCGGCGAACGGAATCACTGGCTGAGCCCCAGTCCGCTACTGCTCTGCCGGCACCGTGAGCCGGCTG
>DASSQF010000282.1:0-8177 GCA_035702685.1 Propionibacteriaceae bacterium | reverse complement strand
GAGATCGTCGACAGCCGGTGGGCGATGATCAGCGTGGTCCGGCCGGCCATCAGCTCGTCCAGACCCGCCTGTACCTGCCGCTCGGCCCTCGTGTCGAGCGAGCTCGTCGCCTCGTCCAGCACGAGGATCGGCGCGTCCTTGTGCAGCGCCCGCGCGATCGCCACACGCTGCTTCTGCCCGCCCGAGAGCTTGAGCCCGCGCTCGCCGATCTCGGTGTCGTACCGCGCCGGCAGCTTGTCGACGAACGGCTGCACGTGCGCCCGCCTGGCCGCCTCCTCGATGGCGGCCTCGTCGTCGCGGCGCGGGTCCCCGTAGGCGATGTTCTCCCTGATGGTGCCGGAGAACAGCGAGGGGTCCTGGAACACGACGCCCACCCGCTCCCGTACCGCGCCGTGCTCCACGCCCGAGATGTCCACCCCGTCGATGAGGATGCGCCCGCACCGCGGCTCGTACAGGCGGAGCAGCAGGCTCACGAGCGTGGTCTTGCCGCCGCCCGACTCGCCGACGAACGCGACACGCTCCCCGGGCGCGATGTCGAACGTCACGTCGTCGAGGACGGCCGGCCCGTCGGCATAGCCGAACGTCAGGTTCCTGAAGGAGACGGCGGGCGCGTTCTCGACCGCGGGCCACGCGGCGGCGTCCGGCTCGGGCAGTGCCTCGGCCTCGACGGGCTCCGCCATGACGGCGAAGTAGTCCCGGCTCCCCGCCACGGCGCGCTGCGCCGTGTCGACGAGGTAGCTCATGCTCGACACGGGCATGCGCGCCATCGTCACCATCTGGACGAGGAGGACCATCGTGCCCACCGTGTACGAGCCGGAGGCGGTCTGTACGAAGATCACGACGTAGATGCCGAAGAAGATCACGTTGAGGGCGACCTGGCGGGCCACGTCCATGAGGTGCCAGAAGCGGGACTGGGTGCGCGTGAGCCCGATCGTCGTGTCGTACCGCTCGGTGAAGTGCCGCAGCTCGCGCACCTCCGCGACGAAGCTCTTGACGACGCGGAGCTGGGTGACGGCCTCGGCGAACCGTCCGTTCGCGGCGTCGACCTCCGCGTTCTTCGACTTCTCCAGCACCTGCCACCTCGTCGACGTCAGCGTCGTGAGCCAGGTGAAGACCGGGTACATGAGCACGACGAGCAGCGCGATCGGCCACGAGTACCAGGCCATCACGGCCAGGGACGCGACGAGCGTGATGAGCATCGGGAACATGCTGTTGGCGAACACGTTGAGGAACTGGGCCACCTCGGTGATCGACCGGTTGAGGCGCCCGATCACCGTCCCGGTCTGCTCGTTGTCCAGATAGCGCTGGGGGAGCCGAAGCAGGTGGTGGAAGTACCGGGCGGAGAGTGTCGCCCGTAGTCGCGACGACATCACGTCGCCCAGGTAGCCGGCGAGGTTGGAGATGACGCTCCGGGCGGCCTCGACCGCGAACAGCCCCAGGGCGAGCCACACCAGGGGGGTCAGGACGCGGGCGGCGCGTCCCGTGGTCATCCCCACGAGCTGGTCGGTCGCCGCCTTGATGAGGAACGGACTGACGAGTCCGAAACCCGCGACGAGGACGGAGCAGACGGTGATGGCGAGGTAGTACGGCCACAGCTCGCGGGCTGTCGCGAGCAGGCGGGTGACGAAGCGCATGCGTCCTCCGGTGGGTCGGGAAGGGCTCCGCGAGTCTATGGGCGGCCGGACCGAAGGGCCTCAGACGCCCCCGAACACGCCTCCGCTGCTCGTCGGCGAGGCGAGCAGGACGGAAGGCACCGGCGCCGACGGCGAGGGCTTGCCCGGGTAGGGCTTCTTCGTCGGGCCCTTGCCTGGCGCCGTCGATGACGTGGTGGGGGTGGGAGAGGGCAGCAGGCCGAGGGTGGGCCCGCCTCCGGGCCCCGACGAGGGGGGAGCCACGATGATCGGCTGGTCGGCGACCGGCGCCGTGGGAGCGGTCGAGACGATCAGGACGGGCAAGGCTGTGGGACGAACGGACGGCGTGCGGTACGGCGGGACCGACAAGGTGCTCCCGTCCGCGCGGCCGGAGGCGACGTTCGAGTCCACGAAGTCGGCCGCCGCGCCGCCGGCCGGGAAGGACCTCACGGGCGCGGCCGAGCGGGTCACCGTGATCTGCGACCTGGGCTCCGCGGCGGCCAGGCCGACCCGTGCGACCGAGGCGGACCCGATCGCCGCGGACGCCATCGCGACGGCCAGCCAGCCGGTCACGAGCGCCGCGAGATGTGAGCCCTTCACAGGCAAGAACACTAGGTCCACGAGAGGTCCGACACGTGCTCTGGGGCCGCTTTGCCCCGTCATTCGATCCCACTAGGGTTCCAGGTATGACACGGATCCTCCTCGTAGAGGACGACGCAGCGATCCGTCGTGCACTGCGGAGGTCTCTCGAGGACCAGGGGGACGCGGTGGCCGTGGCACCGGACGGCATGACAGGGCTTCGGCTCGTGCTCTCGGAGCAGCCGGACGTCGTCCTGTTGGACCTGGGTCTTCCCGACGTCGACGGCCTGCGCATGCTGGGAATGCTGCGCGGTGTCAGCGACGTGCCCGTGATCGTCGTGACCGCCCAGGACGACGACCGTACGGTCGTCAAGGCCCTGGACGCCGGCGCCGACGACTACGTGGTGAAGCCGTTCGGGACCGAGCAGGTGCAGGCGCGGATCCGCGCCGTGCTGCGACGGTCGAGCCGTCCCTCCGGAGGGGAGGGTCCGGTGGTGGTCGCCGGGCTGTCGATCGACCCGAGGTCGCGGACCGCGTCGCTCGACGGGGACCGGCTCGAGCTGTCCCGCAAGGAGTTCGACCTCCTCTTCCTGCTCGCGTCCCGCGCCGGTGAGGTCGTGACGAAGCGAGAGCTGCTCGCCGAGGTCTGGCAGCAGCCGTACGGGGGCGCGGAACGTACGGTCGACGTCCACCTCTCCTGGCTGCGTCGCAAGCTGGGTGAGACGGCGGCCGAGCCGCGCTACCTGCACAGCGTGCGAGGGGTGGGTGTCCGTCTCGCGGACCCGGATGACGAGTGAGACGGCAGATCGTCTGGCTGGTCGCGGCCACCACGTCGGTGGTGGTGCTCGCGTTCGTGCTCCCTCTCGCACTGCTCATCCAGAGCTTCGCCCGTGTGGGCGCCATGGCGGCCGCGCAGCAGGAGGCCCAGGGCGCCGAGCTGCTCATCACGAGCCTCCACGACGACGCGCGGCTTCCTGACCTGCTGGCCCGGCTCGACTCGGCGACGAGCCCGTCGACGAGCGTCGTCACGCCGACCGGCGCGGTGTACGGGGCGCCGATCTCGCTGGACGATCCGGATGTCCGACGGGGTCGCGCGGGGACGTCGTACGACGACGCCGGCCGGCCATCAGGCGGGGTGGTCGTCCGCTCGGTCATGGTGCAGGGCATCGGGACGTTCGTCGTCGTCACGAGGGTCAGCCGGGCCGACCTCATGAAGGGTGTGTGGCAGGCCTGGGTGACGGTCGTCGCCATCGGGGTCGGGTTGACCGTGATCTCCGTCGTCGCCGCATCCGTCGTGGTCAGGCGCATGAGCGGACCATTGCGCGAGGTGGCCTCGGTGGCTCACCAGCTGCGCAGCGGAAACCTCAGCGCACGAGCGGAGCCGGTCGGTGCCGGTGAGACCCGCGAGCTCGCAGAGGCTCTCAACGGGCTGGCCGAGCGGATCAGGGAGCTCCTCGCGGCCGAGCGGGCAGCCGTCGGCGAGATGGCCCATCGCCTCCGGACCCCGATCACGGCGCTCCGGCTCGATGCGGAGGCCATCGCTGACCCCGAGCTGTCGGCACGGCTCAACGACCACCTCACCGAGGTGCAGCGAGCCGTGGACACCATCGTCAAGGAGGCCCGTCGCGGTGTGCGTGACGACCTCGTCGTGGACTGCGACGCCACGGAGGTCATTCGCGAGCGGGTCGCCTTCTGGAGCGCCCTCGCCGAGGACCAGGACAGGCCCTTCCACCAGGAGGTGCCCGACGGGCCGCTGCGCGTCCAGATGCCCGAGAGCGACCTCGTCGACCTCATCGACATCTGCATCGACAACGTCTTCGCCCACACCGCCGAGGGGGTGGCGTTCGGGGTCACGCTCTCCAGGAGCGGTGACAGCGCGGTGGTGGTGATCGCGGACGAAGGGCCCGGCTTCCAGGAGCACGTGTCGCAGCGAGGCAGCGACGTGGTCGGCCGTACGGGCGTGGGGCTCGAGATCGTCGAGAAGCTCGTGCGGGGGCTGGGCGGGACGTTCCGTACGAGCCCGCCCGGGCTTCCCGGCGCCACGGTCGCCGTGTCGCTGCCGCTGGCTGGGTGAGGCGTCCCGCCCACCCGGCGAGCGCCCCGGAGCCGGCGACGGTCAGGCCCGGAACGTCCCGGTGAGCTGGCCGTGGGCGATGACGTGGCTCGCGCTGGAGCCGATCACCTTGGCGAGCGTGTCGCCCTCGGGCCAGGTGTCGAGCGCAAAGAGGTGGAAGACGTACCGGTGCTCGCCGTGGCCGGGCAGCGCGGCGGGACCGCGGTACCCCCGCGGGTCCAGCAGGGTCACGCCCGGCGCGGTCTTCTGTCGGTTGAGCTCGCCCTCGGAGACGGTGCGGAGCTGCGCGTCGAGCAGGGCCGCCAGGTGGATGATCGGGTCCTTCGTCGGCGAGTCGACGTCCTCGACGACGAGCAGCAGAGCCTTCGTCCGTACGGGCGGGCGCGTCCAGGCCAGCTGAGGCGAGACGTTGTCCCCGTACCAGCGGCCGGCGTGCCGGAGCCCGAGCTGTCCGTCGGGACGAAAAGACGTGCTGGTCAGAGAGATCGTCGACATGGCGAGGGTGGTGAGCTCGGGACGCGTCGCGATGCTGTGCTCGAGGCCCGGGCGCCGTCCCCGCAGCGCCAGCCCTACCGGGGTGAGGAGCACATGGGCGATGGGCATGATCGGGTTCATCGGGCGGCTCCCTGGGGGTGCGTCTCCGAGGCCCTCGACGTCAGCTGTGGCCGGCGCCCTTCGTCGATGCGCATCGGGTCCTCCTCGAGATGTGCGTCTCACGCTAGTCCCCTGTACCTGTCAGGGGCAGCCCCGACCGCGCGCGGCGAGAGGCCAGGGACGAACGTCCTCCTGGACCTCGCCCGCGAGGCACCTGTACCCGCCGACGAGGCGCTACGCCGAATCGACCGTGGGAGAGCAGCACCCTGAGTCGCGCCGAGCCTTGGCGAGGTCGCGCCCGCGTCCTGGCCTGTCGAGGTCAGCGAGCAGCGGCGCGGCGCTCGGCGGCTTCCACGGTGTTGCGGAACAGCATGGCGATCGTCGTCGGCCCGACACCGCCGACGCGAGGGGTGATCCAGCCGGCGACCTCCTCGCACCGTACGTCGACATCCGGCAGCAGCTTCTTGCCCT
Source organism: Propionibacteriaceae bacterium (assembly GCA_035702685.1). Lineage (GTDB taxonomy): Bacteria > Actinomycetota > Actinomycetes > Propionibacteriales > Propionibacteriaceae > Fen-668. The sequence goes on along the minus strand of DASSQF010000282.1, from coordinate 2,828 downwards.
CGTACCGCACGCCGCCCCCGACAACGACGGCTCCCGGGGAGATGTGCTCAGGTTTGAGGATGCCGGGTACCCCCGCGGCCGCGACGACGATCGGGGCGCGCTTCGTGTACCGCTCCCAGTCAGGCACGCCCGTGTGGACGATGGTGACGGCCGCGTTCGCCGTCGGCCGCTTGAGCGACAGCAGCATCGACAACGGCCGTCCCAGCGTGAAGCCGCGGCCGAGGACGACGACCTCGCGGCCGGACACCGGGATGTCGTAGAACGCGAGGAGCGCCTCGATGCCTGCCGGCGTGCAGGGCAGCGGCCCGGGCATGCCGAGCGCGAGCCGGCCCATGTTCATGGGATGCGCGCCGTCGGCGTCCTTGTCCGGGTCGAGCTCCGCGAGCGCCGCCTCGTAGTCGAGGTGGGCGGGGATCGGGTGCTGGATGAGCACCGCGTCGATCTCGTCGTCGGTGTTGTAGTCGCGGATCACGGCGACGAGGTCGGCCTGCGACGCGTCGTCGCCGAGGTGCACGTGGCGGTTCGTGAACCCCAGCTGGGCGGCCCGCTCCTGCTTCATGCGGATGTACCCGGCCGATGCCGAGTCGCCGCCCACGAGGATGGTCCCGAGCCCCGGGTTGTGTCCGGCCGCGCGCAGCGCCGCGACGCGTGGCTCCAGGTCGGCGAACACGGCATCGGCAACGGGCTTGCCCGGCATCATCACAGCACCCACGACCCGTACCGTACAGGCCCGTCGATCCGTCACCTGACCGGCGCCGAGGGTACGAGAGCGGCCCCGGACGCCGCCGCGGGCTTCGTGGCGGGAGCGGACCGCCCCGTCCGGCACGGGACCGGACGGGGCGGCGCTTGAGGCGAGGCGGTCAGCTCACGGGGATCCGCACGACCTGGCCGGTCGGGCCCGCGTTCTGCCCGGGCATGATGCTCCAGTTGGAGACGTACACCGCGCCGTTGCGGAACGCGAAGCCGGACGGGAAGAACAGGTGCCCTGTCCCGTACGTGGTCCGCGCACCGTTGGGAGCGATCTTGACGACGTCGCCACCGGGGACGTCGCCGCCCAGTCCGGACAGCTGGAACTCCGTCACGTAGAAGTTGCCCACCGTGTCGAAGCCACAGCCCTGGATGGTCGTGAAGCCGGTCCACTTGACCTTGGCCACGCCGTCCGCGATCCGCCAGACCCGGGCCATGCCCGGCTGGTAGTACCCGCCGAGCAGCTCACCGACGTACAGCGAGCCGTCGGGCGCGGTCGCGACGCACGTCGGGACGGCGTCGGTGATCGCGTCGTCCGGGGTCGGCAGGAACGCGAGGGTGCTCACGGTGCCGTGCACGTCGACCTTGGCGATGATGTTCGCTCCCGCGTCAGCCACGTACTGCGTGTTGCCCTGGGTGTCGAGACCGTTGGGGTTGGCGTCGGGGAACTGCCCCTTGCCCCACGCCTGGTGCGCATCGGTCCAGGCGAAGTCGGCGTCGCCCGTGTGTGCCAGGACGCTCCACGAGCTTCCGGAGACCCGCACGGTGGCACCCAGCTGGGCGAGGGCCGCTGCGCGGAAGTCGGCGGGCACGGGTGCGCCCGCGACGGGCGCTGTGTTCAGGCCCATCTGTGCGTACACACGGTTGCCCTGCGTCGAGACGGCGGCCATTCCCTCGGCGGCCACGCCGCCTTCGCCCGCGATCGAGACGAACCCGCTCACGACCCGCGTCGCGGTGCCGCCCGTGACGACGTGAGCGCTGGAGACCATCGAGACGCCGCCGGTCAGTCCCCCGAAGACCGGGCCGCCCTCAGGGCCTCCGCCGAGGGGCAGGGTGCCTCCGTGACCCGCCTCAGCGATGTACAGGTTCCCGTGAGGGTCGAACGCGAGCCCACGCGGGTTGTCGAGGCCCGCGGCCACGACGGTGATGCCGGTCGCGGCGTGAGCCGCCGGGCCGGACTGGACGAACATGGCGGTCGTCGCCGCCAGCAACGCTGCACTGAGCACCACTGCACGATGTGCGCGCACTGAACACCTCCCTGTGTTCCGGGAGTCCCCCAAGGCCCCCCTGCCGCGGAGCATAGCCACACAGGATTCTCAAAGATAGGGGAGCCTTACCTAAGAGTTTGACGGCCGCTTGATCGTCGGCCGGCATCTCGCGGGTGATGCTCAGTGGCCCAGGTAGCGCCCGGGACGGTGGTTGAAGGCGAGGACGAGGTTGAGGACGACCGCTCCCGCGGCCGAGAGGGCGACGACGAGGGGGCTCACGATCGTGAGGGAGGCGGCGATGATCGTCGCGTCGAGAGCGAGCTGCACGTACCCGGCGCGCCAGCCGAACCGCTCCTGCGCCAGGAGGGCCAGCGTGTTGAGGCCGCCGAGGCTGGAGTGGTGCCGGAACAGCATGAGCATGCCGACGCCGGCGAGGAGGTTCCCCACGACGACCGCGTACGGGACGTTGAGCCGCATCTCCGGCATCGCGAGCGGATGGAGCAGCGCGAACGCCGAGACCAGCACGATCGACACGAGGGTGCGGATCGTGAAGTTCCACCCCTTGCGGCGCAGGGCCAGGGCCAGGAACGGCAGGTTGACGAGCACGTAGACGAGGGAGAACGAGAGGTGCGTGCCGTACGAGACGAGGAGGCTCAGCCCGGCCGTACCGCCGGTGACCGCGTGCGCGCTGTGCAGGAGGTAGATCCCCAGCGAGGCCACGAACGTGCCGCTGAGCAGGCCGAAGGCATCCTCCAGGCGACCGTGGGCCGTGGGGTCGGTCGCGACAGCCGCGACCGGCAGCGTGTGGATGGCCATCCGTCTCGCCTCTCGTTCGTGAGGGTCCAGCGTGGCCGGACAGTCCATGCTGCGCAA
>DASSQF010000281.1:0-2935 GCA_035702685.1 Propionibacteriaceae bacterium | reverse complement strand
CCACACGGAGCCGCCCTTCGGGGCGGCTCTCGTGCGTCCGGGGAAGCGCGCCCGTCCGGGTGCCTGTACCGCGGGTTCGAGCGTCCATCGCCCGGCTGGGCATCCGCCGAGGGGACAGCCCGCGAGGGGCCAGCCGGCGCGAGGGCAGCCGGCGCGAGGGCAGCTTCCCCTGATCAGCCGCCGAGGGAGAAGGCCGCCTCGAGGTCGTGCCGGGAGTACGCCCGGAAGGCGATGTGCGTCTCGGTGCTCTTCACGCCGTCCACCTTGTTGAGCCGGTCCGCGACCACGTCCGCGACCTCGTCGTGGGAGCGCACGCGGACGAGGGCGATGAGGTCGATGCGTCCGGTCACCGAGTACACCTCGGACACGCCCTCGATGTCGGCGATCGCCGCGGCGACCTCCGGGATCCGGTCCACGGCGGCCTCGACGAAAACAATCGCAGTGATCATGACCGCATCCTAGGAAGAGTCGCCCCTCGACGCTGCAGCGCCACGAGCTCCGGGTCAGCCGTGTCCTCCTCGACGACCGCCGCACGGTCGTACTCGGCCGCGAGCTGGGTCAGCCGGTGACCGAGGTGCAGCGGCCAGGACCACTCGCCGGTCAGCTCGATGATGCGGACCCCCTCGGACTCCAGCCAGTCCGCGATCCGTTCGGTCTCCTCGACCGTGGCGGCCGGCAGCGGCGGCACGGGAGGGGCCACGTACTGCGCCGCGGCTGCGGCAGCTTCGGCCACTGCTCGTGCGTCCTCACCACGCGCCGAGACGGTGGCTGCGGCGAGCCGTCCGTACCGCACCACGTGGATCTCCCAGCCGTCGCCCTGGCGTCTCGCCGCCACGACCTCAGGGCAGGCCGCGAGGGTACGGACACGGTGTGACCGGCGCATGCCGTCGTGGAACGCCTCCAGCCGGCGGTGGACGGCAGCCGCCTCCTCGAACCGCTCCTGGACGACGAGCCGTGCCAGGCGGGCCTCCGCGGCTCGGACCACCTCGCGTACGTCGCCGTCGAAGATCGCGCGTGCCGTCTCGACCTCGGCTACGTAGGTGCGGGCCCCCTCGCCCAGCTCGCACGGGGCGCAGCAGTGCCCCAGCTCGGCGACCGCACAGGCCGCGCGGGGCGTACGGACGGAGAGGCGCGTCGTGCACCGTCGCATCGCGCACGCGTCGTACAGCGCCAGCAGCGCCTCCTCGGCCGCCGCGCGCCGACGGAACGGGCCGAGGTAGCCGGCGCCGTCGTCGAGCACTCGGGGCACCAGTGAGAAGCGGGGGAACGGCTCGCGGGTGAGCTTGACCCACGACGCCTTCTCGGGGAACTTGCTGCGCCGGTTGTACCGGGGGCTGTGGGCGGCGATGAGCCGCAGCTCGAGCACCTGGGCCTCCAGCTGCGTGCGGCACACCGTGGTCTCGACGCCCGTGGCCACCCGGACCATCTCGTCGATCCGCGGGCGCGTTTCCGCGGCCGTGAAGTACGAGCGGACCCTGTGCTTGAGGTTCTTCGACGTGCCGACGTAGAGGACCTCGCGGCGCGGGCCGTCGGAGGTCTCGGACTCGGCCACGAAGCAGTAGACGCCGGGCTTCTCCGGCACGCCCTGTGCCCAGGTACGACGCGCCCGTCGCGCGGGGTGCACGCGTCGGGTGCACTCGAGGAGGTCCTCCAGCGTGTGGACGCCGAGGTTGCCGACCCGCTCGATGAGGGCGTGCAGGACGTCGACCGTGGCCCGGGCGTCGGAGAGCGCACGGTGGTTGGGCTCGACCGCGGCGTGGAAGTGCCTGGCCAGTGTGGCGAGCCGGTGGTTCGGCACCTCGTCGCGGAGCATGACGCTGCGGGCCAGCCCGACGGTGTCGACGACGGGCGGGGACGGCCACGTGTAGCCGAGCTCGACGCACGCGCGGCGAAGGAACCCCACGTCGAACCTGGCGTTGTGGGCGACGATGACGCAGCCGTGGGCGAACTCGAGGAAGGAGGGCAGGACGTCGGCCAGCCTCGGCGCGCCGGCGACCATCGAGTTCGTGATGCCGGTCAGCACGGCGATGGCAGCGGGGATGTGGGTGTGGGGGTTCACGAGCGTGCCGAACTCACCCGTGACCTGGCCGCCCTTGACCCTCACGGCCCCGAACTCCGTGATCCTCGAGTCCTCCGCGCCTCCCGTCGTCTCCAGATCGACCACGCAGAACGACACCTCCGAGAGGTGTGTCGTCGCCTCCACGAGGAGGGGCTGGGCGGTCATGGCGGTGACGTTACGGCCCGTCGCCGACAGAACGACGAGGCCACGCGGCCGCCCGGGCTCCGGGGGAGGAGACACGAGCAGTCAGGGGACCACGCTCACCGGATCGACGGCCGGCCTCGTCGACCCCATCGCGGACGCGGATGCGACGACCCGCGGGGGCCGATGCCGGGTTGTCTGCCGCACGGCGAGCGGGGGTCGAGCCCCGACCTGAGCACCGTGGCGCCCGAACGCGTACCCGGTGACGGCGGCACCCCCCGGCAGGAAAAGAGTCCGAACCCGAGAACTGTGGATATGGCGGTCTCCTGGACCGCCCACAGGGGCCTGAACCCGAAAAGTGTTGCGACAAGGGCTCTCCACGTACCGCGCAGCAACGCCTTTCGGGTTCGGGCTCCTGTTCGGCCGGGCGCGAGCTCTCATATCAACCCTTTTCGGGTTCGGCGTCCCTCGGTCGGTTCTCGGCGGTTCATCGGGGCTGATGACGAAACCTGCACCTGCCACGACGGTTCGCGGTCGGGTGTGCCGGGGTCAGGGTGACCGGACTGGACGGTGAGGCGGTGACGGCATGAGCCGTGGCGCCCCAGGCACGAGCTCCGAGGCTCGTGAGTCCCCGAGGACGAGCACCGTCGAGGAACTGTCAGTGGCAGGTGGGAGTGTCTGTGCCATGACGAGGTTGAGCATCGATTGTGACCAGTGCGCCGTACGTGGGCTGGC
>DASSQF010000280.1:0-13135 GCA_035702685.1 Propionibacteriaceae bacterium | reverse complement strand
ACCCCGCGCTGCCCGTCGCCACGAAGGCGCTCGTGGCGTACGAGCTCGGCCGCGCCCTGCACGAGGATGGCTCCCCCGACGCGGGCACGGCGCTCGCGGCGGCCCGCGCGGAGGCGGAGGACCTGGGCGCGGCGCTCATCGTCCGCTGGTGCGATGCCCTGGCTCCTTCTCCCACCGGTGAGGTGGTCCAGCGTCCGGGCGGGCTCACGTCGCGCGAGGTCGAGGTGCTCCGGCTCGTCGCCGAGGGGCGCTCCAACTCGCAGGTGGGACGGGAGCTGTTCATCAGCACGAAGACGGCCAGCGTGCACGTGTCGAACATCATCGCCAAGCTCGGCGTGGCGAGCCGGGGCGAGGCGGCCGCGTGGGCGCACGCGCACGGCGTCCTCGACTGAGCACCCGACGCTGGACGTTCCGCCCCACCGAGCCTCCGGACGGGCCCGTTCCGCGCTGTGGAAGGATGTCCCGGTGCTGTCGCTGATCGGGATGCTCACGGAACGCTTCGAGACCGCCGCGGGGACCGACCCCGAGCTGCGGCCGGCGACCAAGCCCCAGTTCGGCCACTTCCAGTCGAACGTCGCGCTGCGCCTCGCCAAGGCCGAGGGCCGGCCCCCGCGCGAGGTGGCCGCCGACCTCGTCGCCCGCGCCGACGTCGACGACCTGTGCGAGCCGCTCGAGATCGCCGGGCCGGGCTTCATCAACATCCGCGTACGGGCAGACGTCCTCGCGCGGGTCGCGGACGACGTGCTCCACGACCCCCGCGCGGGCGTCGAACCGGCGGAGAAGCCGGCCAGGATCGTCATCGACTACAGCTCGCCGAACGTCGCCAAGCTCATGCACGTGGGCCACCTGCGCACGACCATCATCGGCGACTGCTTCCACCGCGTGCTCGACGCGTGCGGGAACACGGTCATCGCCCAGAACCACATCGGAGACTGGGGCCGCCAGTTCGGCATGCTCATCGAGCAGGTCCTCGAGGAGGACCTCGACCTCTCCGGCCTGGACCTCGCAGGGCTCGAGGACCTGTACCTCCGCGCGAACGCCCACCTCACCGCGGACGAGGCGTTCGCCGACCGCGCCCGCGCGCGCGTCGTCGCGCTCCAGGCCGGTGACGAGGAGACCAACGCCCTCTGGCACCAGCTCATCGAGATCTCCAAGGTCGGCTTCAACGCCACCTACGCCCGACTCGGCGTCCTCCTCACCGACGACGACCTGGCCGGCGAGTCCATGTACAACGACATGCTCGCGCCCATCTGCGAGGACCTGGAGGCACGCGGCATCGCGGTGGTGGACGACGGGGCGCTCGTCGTGTTCGTCGAGGGCTTCGACGCACCGGCGATCATCCGCAACCGCCACGGCGGGTACGGCTACGACGTCACCGACGTCGCCGCGATCTCGTACCGGGTGAACACTCTCAAGGCCGACCGGCTCGTCTACGTGACCGACGCGCGGCAGCACCAGCACTTCCAGCTCGTCTTCGAGGTCGCGCGGAAGGCCGGCTACCTGCCCGACTCCGTGTCGGCCGAGCACGTGGGCTACGGGATGGTGCTCGGCACGGACGGCAAGCCGTTCTCCACCCGCAAGGGCGGTGCGGCCCACCTGGACGACCTGCTCGACCGGGCCGAGGAGCACGTCTCGCGCCCGATCGCGGTCGCCGCGGTCAAGTACGCGGACCTCTCGAACCAGCTCCAGAAGGACTACGTCTTCGACGCCGAGAGGATGACCCAGACGACCGGCGACACCGGCCCGTACCTGCAGTACGCGCACGCCCGGGCCACGCGGATCCTCGCGAAGGCGGAGGCCGAGGGGATCGCCTGGGACCGCATCACGGTCCTCCACGAGGCGCCCGAGCATACCCTGGCACTGCTCCTGAGCCGGTTCGGCGAGGTCGTCTCCGGGGTCGCCGCCGACCTCCAGCCGCACAAGCTCTGCACGTACCTCTTCGAGCTCGCCACCGCGATGAGCGTGTTCTACGAGGCCTGCCCCGTGCTCACCGCCGAGGGCGACGTCCGCACCTCGCGCCTCGCCCTGTGCGCCGCCGTGCGCAAGGTCCTCTCCCAGGGGCTCGGCCTCCTGGGCATCGAGGCCCCCGACCAGATGTGAGCCGCACGTACGTGAGGATGTGAGCATGGCCATCGACTCGACCGCCTACCCCGCCGGCCCGGGCGCGGCGCCCACGTTCATCGTCCTGCCGGGGGGCGGCTACAGCCACCACGCGGACCACGAGGGACGTGCGGTCGCCGAGTGGCTCAACGCCCACGGCGTGCACGCGCTCGTCGTCCGGTACGGGATCGGCGAGGGCTGCTTCCCACGCCCGCTCCACGACGCCCGCGAGGCGCTCGTCATGCTTCGTGAGGGCGAGACGGACCTCAAGGTCCTGCCCGACCACATCGGGGTCATCGGGTTCTCCGCCGGAGGACACCTGGCGGCGCTCCTCGCCACGGACACGGACGACGTGAGCGGTGCCCAGCGGTGGACCTTCGCCGGGCGTCCTGACGCGGCCATCCTCTGCTACCCGGTGATCGAGCTCCGCGACGCGTTCGGGGGCCGCATCCCGAACGTCGACGCGGGCGTGGCGGAGAGGCTCCTCGGCGGGGACGCCTCGGAGGAGCAGCGCTCCGAGCTGTCCCCCAGCACCCGTGTCACGTCCCCGCGCGAGGGCGACCCCGCTCCCCCGATGTTCCTCTGGACGACGAGTGACGACGAGTCGGTCTCGGTCCTGCACACGACCTCGATGATGATGTCGCTCGCGGTCGCGGGCGTGCCGCACGAGGGGCACGTCTTCGTCAGCGGGACGCACGGGCTCGGTCTGGCGACCGACGACCCCGCCGTGGGGCAGTGGACCGACCTCGCGCTGGAGTGGCTGCGCGGGCTCGGCTGGCCCGTCGACTGATCAGGCGCGGCTGAGCGAGAGCCGCAGCCCCTGACGGGTCACGGGACCCATGGTCCCGGTCGTACGCAGCAGCGCCATCGACAGGTTCGCGAGGATGAGCACGAGCGATGCCGTGCCGACCATGATGACCGATCGTTCGTCGATCAGCAGGGCCCACACGAGCCATGCGGACTGGTTGACGAAGCCGATCCACTGGTTGCCGACCGACAGTCCGCGGACGTCGACGCTGGTCGCGGTCACCTTGAACTGGGACACGAGCGACACGGCCGCCGGGAGGAACGCCGCCACGGAGTACACGACGGGGCCGGCCATGTAGTCGAGTGTGGTCGTCGTGCTTCCGATGATGATCCCCGGAGCCAGGAGGACGATCCAGGGCGTGCCCACGTGGCGGTGGAACAGCGACAGGATGACAAGGGTGACCGTCACGAGCGCGACATTCGGCAGCCACTGGTTGAGGTTGCCGTGCGTGATCCCGTACATGCCCCAGGTGAGGTTGCCGCCGAGCGCGAGCTGCCAGGAGAGCACGGAGACACCGGACGTCGTGCCGGCCCTGAGGATGCGCACGAGCTGCGGTGCGGAGATGAAGCAGGACAGCGCGGCGGCGAGCCAGCCGACCGCCATGGCGAGGTGATCTGGAGTGATGTGAGGCATGGCCTCGAGCGGCCCCTTCGGACTCGTGACGGACGGAACAAGTACGGGCCGCTCTGCCCCTACTGGCCGCGCCTCACAAGGTCTGGCCAGGGTGGAACGATACACCTCGTCGGGGGCCTCTGCATCGTTTCACCTCGGTGTCTCGAGGTGTGTCGTAACGACTTGGTACCAATGGGGGCCGCCGCTCCCGAGTCGTTGTGCAGCCTTCCGCCTTCCGGTACGAATGGGAAAGCCGTTCGAGAGCAGGAGTGCCGTGGAAGTCATCGTGTGTCGTACTGCCGACGAGGTCGCCGAGGTGGCCGCTGCCAAGGTCGCGAGGGTCTGCCGCGACGTCGGTCCGGAGGTCGTCATCGGCGTGGCGACCGGGTCCTCCCCGGTGGCCCTGTACGAGAGCCTCGCCCAGCGGGTCCGTGACGGTCGCCTCGACCTCGCGCGGGCCTCGGCCTTCGCCCTCGACGAGTACGTGGGCCTGCCGCCCGGGCACCCGGAGTCGTACGCCGAGGTCATCCGCAAGACAGTCACCGAGCCGCTGCGCATGAACCCGTCGAACGTCCACACCCCGAACGGCTTCGCCGACGACATCGAGCAGGCCGCGAAGGACTACGAGCAGGCCATCGTCGACGCCGGCGGGGTCGACGTCCAGATCCTCGGCGTCGGGAGCAACGGACACATCGGGTTCAACGAGCCGACGTCCTCCCTCGCCTCACCCACGCGCATCAAGACCCTCACGGCGACCACCCGGCAGGACAACGCGCGCTTCTTCGACTCCATCGACGACGTACCCCACCACTGCCTCACCCAGGGGCTCGGCACCATCATGCGCGCGGCGCAGGTCGTCCTCGTCGCCCAAGGTGAGCACAAGGCGGACGCGGTGGCGGCGCTCGTCGAGGGTCCCGTCACGGCGCGCTGGCCCGGCTCGGTGCTGCAGCTCCACCCGCACGCGAGGGTCGTGGTCGACAGCGCGGCGGCCAGCGGGCTGGAGCTGCTCGACTACTACCTCCAGACGTACGCCGAGAAGCCGTCCTGGCAGCGCTTCGACGCCACGTAGGCACGGTGCCGAGCGACGGGAACGGCCCCTCGCTCGGTGGTGATTCCCTCGCTCAGAGGTTGATCATGTGGCCGGCGATGCCCTCGACGGCCTCCTTGATCGCCTCGGACAGCGTCGGGTGGGCGTGGATGTTGCGGCCCATCTCGTCCGCGGTGAGGTCCCACATCTGGGCCAGCGTGAAGACCGGCAGCAGCTCCGTGACGTCCGGGCCGACCAGGTGTGCGCCCACGATCTCGTTATGCGTCGCGTCGGCGACCACCTTGACGAAGCCGACCGCCTCGCCGAGGCCCCAGGCCTTGCCGTTGGCGGAGAACGGGAACTTCGAGACCTTGACGTCGAAGCCCTTGTCGCGCGCCTGCGCCTCGGTGTAGCCGAACGACGCGATCTGCGGCTGGCAGTACGTGGCGCGCGGGATCATGTCGTAGTTGATCGGCATGGTCTCGGCGCCGGCGATCGTCTCGGCCGCCACCACGCCCTGGGCCTCGGCCGCGTGGGCGAGCATGAGCTTCGCGGTGACGTCGCCGATCGCGTACAGGCCGGGCACGTTCGTGCGCATGTAGTCGTCGATCGCGATGGCGCCGCGCTCGGTGAGCTGCACGCCGGTGTTCTCCAGCCCGTACCCGGCGGTGCGGGGGGCGAAGCCGATCGACAGCAGCACCATGTTGGCCTGGAGAACGATCTCGTCGCCGCCTGCCGCCGGGGAGACCGAGACGGACACGCCGTCCTGGGTCTCGGTGATGGTCTTGACGGCGTGAGCGGCCATGAGCTTCACGCCCAGCTTCTTGTACGCCTTGGCGATCTCGGCCGAGACCTCGGCGTCCTCGAGGGGCACCATGCGGTCCAGGAACTCGACGATCGTGACGTCGACGCCGTAGTTGCGCAGCACGTACGCGAACTCGGTGCCGATCGCCCCCGCGCCGCAGATGACGATCGACGAGGGCAGGTGGTCGGAGAGGATGAGCTCCTCGTACGTCACGACGCGCTCGCTCCGGGTGACACCGGGGAGCATCTTCGTCGTCGAGCCCGTGGCGATGATGCAGTTGTCGAACGTGACCGTCTCGGTCCCCTCGTCCGTCGTCACGGACAGCGTGTGGGCGTCCACGAAGGTGCCCCAGCCGTTGTACTCGGTGATCCGGTTCTTCTTCATGAGGAAGTGGACGCCGTTGGTCATCCGCTTCGACACCGCCCGGCTCCGCGTGAACGCCGTGCCATAGTCGAACGTGACGTCGCCCGAGATGCCGAACGTGTCCTTCTCGTGGGTGAACACGTGCGCGAGCTCGGCGTTGCGGAGCAGCGACTTCGTCGGGATGCAGCCCACGTTGAGGCAGACACCACCCCACCACTGCTTCTCGACGACGGCTGCCTTCAGCCCGAGCTGGGACGCTCGGATGGCGGCCGTGTAGCCACCGGGACCGGCACCGAGAACGACGACGTCATAGTGAGCGCTCATGGCCGATACCTTAGCGATCCCAGCCCCTCGAACTCGCCTGCGATCACGGCGCGAAGCCCGTCGGTGGGGCCCTAGCCAGGACCCTTAAGGCCCGGATATATCTCATGTGAGATATGCTCAGCCGGTGGATACCTCACTCGCGAAGGTCGGGATGCTGATCCGAGACGCGCGCAAGCAGCGCGGTCTCACACAGACGCAGCTGGCGGATCTGTTGAGCACGAGCCAGTCGGCCGTGCACCGGATCGAGTCCGGCAACCAGAACCTCTCCCTCGAGATGATCAACCGCATCGCGTCCGCTCTGGACAGCGAGATCATCGCTCCGGGGAAGGGCGCCATCCATGTACGGATCCAGGGCGGACGCCGGCTGAGCGGGTCGATCGAGGTCCGTTCCTCGAAGAACGCCGCGGTGGCGATCCTGTGCGCCTCGCTCCTCAACCACGGTGTGACGACCCTGCGCGGCATCGCCCGGATCGAGGAGGTCAACCGACTCGTCGAGGTGCTCGAGAGCATCGGCATCGAGTGCACCTGGGTCGACGGCCGGTCCGCCCTGCGGATCCGCCGCCCTGCGAGGCTCAACCTCGAGGCCATGGACGCGGAGGCCGCGCGCAAGACGCGCAGCGTCATCATGTTCCTCGGCCCGCTGCTGCACGAGACGGACAGGTTCCAGCTGCCGTACGCGGGTGGCTGCAACCTCGGCACCCGTACCGTCGAGCCCCACCTTCAGGCGCTCCACAGCTTCGGCCTGTCCGTGACGGCGACCGAGGGCTACTACCAGTGCCACAGCAACCCGGGGCCCGCGACCACTCGCCAGATCGTCCTCACCGAGCGAGGCGACACGGTGACGGAGAACGCGCTGCTCGCGGCCGCGATGACCGACGAGCTCACCGTCATCCGCAACGCGAGCCCGAACTACATGGTCCAGGATCTGTGCGCCTACCTCGTGACGCTCGGCGTCGAGATCGAGGGCATCGGCACCACGACGCTCCGGATCCGCGGCCGGAAGCGCATCGACCGCGACGTCGTGTACGACATCTCGGAGGACCCCATCGAGGCCATGAGCCTGGTCACCGCCGCGGTCGTCACGAAGTCCGAGATCACCGTGACGCGGGTCCCCATCGAGTTCCTCGAGATCGAGCTGTCCGTGCTCGCCGAGATGGGGCTCAAGTACGAGACGAGCGAGGAGTACCTGTCCCGCAACGGCATGACGCGCCTCGTCGACCTCACCGTGAAGCCGTCGGTGCTCCACGCGCACGCGGACAAGATCCACCCCATGCCGTTCCCCGGCCTCAACATCGACAACCTGCCGTTCTTCGCCGTCATCGCCGCTGAGGCGGAGGGCACGACGATGATCCACGACTGGGTGTACGAGACGCGCGCCATCCACCTGCTCGAGCTGACGAAGCTCGGCGCCGACGTCCAGCTGCTCGACCCGCACCGGCTGCTCGTGACGGGCCCGACGCGCTGGCGCGGTCAGGAGGTCGTGTCCCCGCCGGCGCTCCGCCCCGCGGTCTGCCTCCTGCTCGCCGCCCTCGCAGCGCGCGGCGAGTCGGTGATCCGGGACATCTACGTGATCCAGCGCGGGTACGAGGACCTTCCCGAGCGCCTCGCGCAGCTCGGCGCGGAGATCGAGACGTTCCGGGAGTAGCTCAGCGGATCCGTCGCGCCTCGAACGTGCGCGGCGGGTTCACGAGGGCGTCCTGCGCCTTGACGAGCCGCAGCTCACGGTGCCCGGACTCGGCGGTGACCTCGAGGACCGCGTAGACGATGCCGGCCGTTCTCGCCAGGGCCTCCGGGACGCTGCGCAGCTCGAGGTAGCTCGCGAGGAAGGCGGCGGACGTGATGTCGCCGGACCCCGTGAACGTCGGCGGCAGCTTCGGGGTCGACACCACCCACGCCCCCTCCCCCGTCACGGCCAGCATGCTGACCTCGTCGGAGGGCAGGTCGGAGGTCACCGCGCTCGTGACGACCACGATCCCCGGGCCCTGCGTCCGGAGCGTGTCGGCCGCCTCGAGAAGGAGGTCCAGGGTCTCCGCGGGCTTGCCGGTGAGGAACTCCAGCTCGAACTGGTTCGGGGTGATGATGTCGGCCTGCGGCACGATCCGGTCGCGGTACATCTCGGGAATGCCGGGGGCGACGAAGAAGCCGCGACCGACGTCGCCCATGACGGGGTCGCAGCAGTACAGGGCCTTCGGGTTCCGTTCCCGCACGAGGGCGACCGTGTCGAGCACCGCCTCGCCGATGGCGGCGCTCCCCTGGTAGCCGGTCAGCACGGCGTCGACCTCCGCGAGGGCGCCGCGCTCGTCGATCCCGGTCACGACGTCACGGATGTCGTCCACGCTGAGCACGGGGCCCCGCCACGTCCCGTACGCCGTCGTGTTCGAGTAGTGGACGGTCAGCACCGGGAACACCTCGACCCCCAACCGCATGAGGAGGAACGTGGCGGCCGAGTTGCCGACGTGGCCGTACGCGACGGACGACTGGATCGAGAGGATGGTGGTCACTCGCGGTATTCAAGCACTGCGGAGCCGGCCGTTCCTTCCGGCCAGTGGTCCGCCGCACCCCGTCGCCGGACGTCCTCGCGGCCGCTCCCACGCCCGACTCGAGACCCGCGCAGAGATCGGTGTGCCGGAAGGCGTCCGTCACGCCATACTCATGGCGTGCGCGCGGCCGACTTCCCCATGTTCGCTCCGAGGTGGGCGGCGTTCGCCCACCGGGGAGGCGCCGGGCATCCCGACCTCGTCGGCAAGGAGAACACCCTCGCCGCGTTCCAGCACGCGGTCGGGATGGGCTACAGGTACCTCGAGATCGACGTGCACGCGACCCTTGACGACGAGCTCGTGGTGTTCCACGACGACGACCTGCGACGGATCGCCGGGGCGCCCGGGGCTATTGCCGACCGGACGTTCGCCGAGGTCTCGGCGCTCCGTGTCGGAGGGTCGGAGCACATCCCCTCCCTGGACGAGGTGCTCGAGACATTTCCCGAGACCCGCTTCAACATCGACCTCAAGAATCAGGGCGCCGTCGCCGCCCTCGTGAGGGCGATCGACCGGCACCGTGCCCACGACCGCGTGTGCGTCGCGTCCTTCTCGGTCGAGCGGCTGCGGGAGTTCCGCCGGCTCATGGGGCGGCGGGTCCCGACGTCCGTGTCCCCGCTGGGGGTGGCGTGGAACGGGTACGTGCCGCTCGTGCCGAGGCTCCTCAACTCGCCCGGTACGGCGCTGCAGGTGCCCTTGACCCAGCAGGTGGGCAGGAGGAGCGTCCCTGTCCTCACGCAGCGGCTGCTGAGACACGCGCACCTCGCCGGCAAGGTCGTCCACGTGTGGACGATCGACGATCCGCTCGAGATGCACAGGCTGCTCGACATGGGCGTGGACGGCATCGTGAGCGACCGTACGGACCTGCTGAAGCAGGTGTTCGTCGAGCGCGGGATCTGGGAGGACCGATGAGCAGCAGCCTCGAGGGCCACGGGGTCGACGAGGGCACCGCAGCGACCCTTCCCGAGGGCGTCGTGCCGTTCCGGCACGCCCTGACGGACACCCCCCTCAGCTGGCGCCGCGTCATCACGTGGTCCTTGTACGACTGGGGCACCCAGCCGTACCACTCCGTGATCATCACGTTCGTCTTCGCCGTCTACATCACGAGCGCGCCCTTCGGCAGCGTCAACGACACGACGAGCGCACTGTCCCTCGCCACGGGCATCAGCGGCCTCTTCATCGCCCTCCTGGCGCCGGTCCTCGGCCAGTCCGCCGACCGCAGCGGCAAGACCGTCACTCTGCTGCGGTTCCTCACCGCCGCGATCGTCGTGCTGTCCGCGGCCCTGTTCTTCGTCAAGCCCCATCCGGCCTACCTGGCCATCGGCCTCACGTTCTTCGCCGCCGGCACCCTCGCGGCCGAGATCGCGGCCGCGACGTACAACGCCACCATCGACCAGGTCGCCTCCGGACGGAGCGTCGGCCGGGTCTCCGGCTTCGGGTGGGGCTTCGGCTACATCGGCGGCATCGTGTCGCTGCTCACGATCTACTTCGCGTTCATCCACCCGGACGTCGGGCTGTTCGGCGTGACGGGCGCCGAGGGCCTCGACGTCCGGATCTCCATGCTCTTCTGTGCGACGTGGACGCTGCTGTTCACGTTGCCGCCGCTCCTCATGCTCCGCAACCAGGCGCCGACGGTCACCGAAGGGAAGCATCCGGGCGTGCTCGGCTCGTACCGGGAGCTGTGGCGCACGCTCGTCACGCTGTGGCGCACGGACCGTCCGCTGGTGACGTTCCTCATCGCCTCGGCCGTCTTCCGCGACGGCCTGGCAGGCGTCTTCACGTTCGGAGCGGTCATCGCGGCGGGTACGTTCGGCTTCTCCGCGGGTGACGTCATCATCTTCGGCGCGGTCGCGAACGTCACCGCCGGGGTCTCGACCATCCTGTGCGGGTTCCTGGACGACCGGATCGGTCCCCGGCGCGTCATCCTGTTCTCGCTCGCTGCGCTCGCCGTGCTCGGCGGACTCGTGTTCTTCTTCCATGCGGGCGGCCGGACCGCCTTCTGGCTGCTGGGCCTGGGCATGACCCTGTTCGTCGGACCCGCGCAGTCGGCCGCCCGTAGCTACCTCGCGCGACTCATCCCGGAGGGCAAGTCCGGCGAGGTCTTCGGCCTGTACGCGACCACCGGGCGCGCCATCTCGTTCCTGTCCCCCCTGTTCTTCGGGGCGGCCATCCAGATCGGCATCGCCCTCAAGCACGAGGACAATTCCCAGTACTGGGGCATCCTGGGGATCGTCGTGCTGCTCATCGTGGGACTGCTCGTGATGCTGAAGGTGCGTGAGATCCCCCCGGAACAGGCGGCACCACCGACGCGTTGAGTCAAGTGCAAAGGAGGTCCGACCATGGCCGACAGGGCGTTGCGGGGTAGCGGGCTCGGCAGCCGCAGCTTCGAGGACGAGACGGGTGTGGAGTTCGCGCCGCGGCGGGAGGTCGCATTCGACTGCCCCTCGGGCCACCACTTCACGGTGATGTTCTCCGAGGAGGCCGAGCTGCCCCTCGAGTGGGAGTGCCAGAAGTGTGGCAAGACCGCCGTGCGGTCCGACGGGACGAGGGCCGAGGAGAAGGACGTGAAGCCCGCCCGTACGCACTACGACATGCTGCGCGAGCGCCGGAGCATCCCTGAGCTCGAGGAGCTCATCGCGGAACGGCTGGAGATCCTCCGCAACAAGGAGTGACGCGGGCCGCCCGGTCGCTGTGAGCGTGGTCCGCCCGTAGCGCCGAGCCTCAGTCCTCGACCTCCCCGCGGATGACGCGGTCCTGACGAGGCTGTCCCGGGTCCGGGACGGTCTCGCCGCGGATCACGCTCGACGGGTCCTGGATGATCCTGGCCTGGTTCGTCAGGCTGTTGAGGTCGATGCCCCTGCTCGTGGCCGCCCTGCTGACGACCCAGCTGAGGAACCTGCGCGCGAGCGGCCGGGTGAACGGCAGCAGGCACACGAGACCGATGACGTCGGAGATGAAGCCCGGCAGCAGAAGGAACAGGCCGCCGATCATGATGAGCACGGCGTCCGCGAGCTCGCCCGTCGGCATGCGGTTCTCGACGAACGCCTGACGCAGCGCCGTCCAGGCCCGCCGGCCCTCACGCTGGGCCAGCCATGCTCCCAGGAGCGACGTCGCGAGCATGAGGCCGATCGTGGGCCACGCGCCGATGAGCCGGCCCGTGGCGATGAGGACGACGACCTCGATGATGGGCAGCGCGACGACGAGGCCGACGACGACCCAGACGCTCCACCTCCGGCGCGACGCGGCCATGGCTCCTCCTACGATCCCGCCGCGGGCCTGCGGACCAGGCCCCCGAGCTGTGACAGGCGATGACGGACGCCCCACAGCGTCGTCCGCAGCAGGGCCTCGACGACGATCCGGGAGCTCATCTTGGACTGCCCGCGCTCGCGCTCGACGAACTCGATGGGCACCTCGGCGACGGTGAAGCCCTGCTGCAGGGCCTGCCAGGTGAGGTCGACCTGGAAGTTGTAGCCCACGCTGGAGATCTTCGGGAGGATGGCTCTCAGTGTCGCGGCGCGGAACGCGTTGAGGCCGCCGGTGATGTCGCGGACCTTGATGCCGAGCATGAGCCTCGTCCAGAGGCTGCCTCCGCGGGACAGCAGCTCGCGGGACTTCGGCCAGTTGACGACGCTGCCGCCCTCCACGTAGCGCGAGCCCTTGACCATGTCGGCGTGCTGCAGCGCCGCCAGGACGGCGGGGAGCTGCTCCGGCTGGTGGGAGCCGTCCGCGTCGTGCTCGACGAGGACGTCGTACCCGTGGTCCAGGCCCCAGGCGAAGCCGGCCAGGTACGCGGCCCCGAGCCCCTCCTTGCCCTGCCGGTGCATGACGTGCACGTGGTCGTCGGCCTCCGCGAGCCGGTCCGCGATCTCTCCCGTGCCGTCCGGCGAGTTGTCGTCGGCGACGAGGACGTGGGCGGTCGGGACGGAGCGGCGCAGCCTCCCGACGATCGGCTCGATGTTCTCGGCCTCGTTGAAGGTCGGGATGATCACCAGGACCTTGTCGAGCGGTGCGTCGTTGACCACGGAAGACCTTTCAGCTCGTAGCAGCCGTTCCATTCTGCCGTACCTGCGGTCGCCGCCCTGGCCCGGGGCGACGGCGCCACACCGCGACGGCGAGGGCGGCCACCGCGACAGCCACGAGCGCGAGCTCCAGACCGGCGCCGTACCGCATCGCCGGGGTGAGCCCGTTCCGTACCGGCATGACGACGCTCGTGGACGCAGGCGTCCGTTGCCGGGTCTCGTACCGGACGCTGCCGTCGGGGCCGATGTACCCGCTCAGCGCGTTCGTGGTCGCCACGAGGATCTCGCGCTGGGTCTCCATGGCGCGGATACGGGTGATGGCCCACTGCTGGCTGATCTGACCCGTTCCCGCGTACGTGGCGTTGTTGCTCTGGACCGTGACGACCTGCGCCCCGCCGCCGGTCGCGGCATCACCGGAGATCATCTCCCGCACCGTCTGGTCGTAGGCGAGCTCGAAGCAGATGAGCACACCGATCCGGGTCGTCCCGTGCTGAGGGACGTCGACGCTGAGGACGCCGGGGCCGTTCCCCGGCACGCTCTGGG
>DASSQF010000279.1:0-5246 GCA_035702685.1 Propionibacteriaceae bacterium | reverse complement strand
CCCACGATGACGCGACCGCCCTGATGGCCGGCCGCCAGCAGCCAGCGGCCGAAGCCCGCGGCGGCCTGCGTGACGACGACCCGGTTCATGCGTGCGGGGCCGGGGCCCAGGGGACCGCGGAGCCCGGCCGTGCCGAACTCGAGCGGCCCGGCGAACGCCTCGGACAGCTCGGCGCGTGCGGACTCGTCACCGGCCTTCACGCCCGCGACGAGCTCGTCGAGCCGGGCCACCGTGTCGGTGTCCGGGTCCTGCGCGCGCCAGGCGAGCGCGGCGTCGATCAGCGGGTCCATGTCAGCGTTCCTCAGTCGTGTGGTCGGTGTCGTCGGCGGCGTGGGTGTGGTCGGGGGCGTGGGTGTCGGCAGGTGCGTGGGTGTGGTCGGGCGCGTCGGTGGCGTCCGTGTGGTCCGGTTCCTGAGTGTGGGCAGGTGGATGGGTGTGGGCAGGTGGATGGGTGTCGGCAGGTGACTGGGTGTCGGCAGGGGAATGGGTGTCGGCAGGCGCGTGGGTGTGGTCGGGTGCGTCGGTGTGGTCCATGGCGTCCGTGTGGTCCGGTTCCTGAGTGTCGGCAGGTGCGCGGGTTTCGTCGGTCGCGTCGTGGCTGTAGTCCTCGGCCGGGTCCTCGTCGGAGTCCTCGTCGTCCCAGGAGCTCACGAGGTGGTCCCGGCCCTCGGGGGTCTCGGTCGCGTCCAGATCCTCGAACAGCAGCGTACGGGGATCGGTGACCTCCCGCCGGAGGGAGTCGACGGCGAGGTAGACGAACGCGAGCCCGACTCCCACCCAGATGAACAGCTGGCCCGTACCGGAGTACGCCCGCATCGACGTCGTGTACGCGACGACCACGAGCACCACGCCGACGAGGAGCGCGACCGCGGCCGGCCCGAAGACTCCGGCGAAGACCTTGGGGGAGCGCAGCCAGAGGCGACGGGACCACGTCATCTCGAGGATGGCGACGAGGACGGCGCCCGCCATGGGGAGCTGGGCCAGGTCGAGCATCGTCGTCTGGGCAGGGCTCCGCATCGGCCAGCCGGCGACGACCATCCAGAACCCCACCACCACGAGGGCCAGGCTGACGACGCCGGCGACGAGGAGGCTCGGTCGCGTACGCACCAGCGCAGGATACGCATCCGGACGTACCCACCACGCGCATGGAAGGATGTGCCGCGTGACAGGCGTGGTGATCGTCGGTGGCGGACCCGGTGGCTACGAGGCGGCGCTCGTCGCGTCCCAGCTGGGGGGCGAGGTGACGCTCGTCGACCGTGACGGGCTCGGCGGGGCTGCCGTGCTCACCGACTGCGTGCCGTCCAAGACGCTCATCGCGACGGCCGAGGTCATGTCGTCGATGCAGTCAGCCAGCGAGCTCGGGCTGACCATCGGAGGCGGCGAGGTCCAGCAGGCCGTCACCGTCAACCTCGGCCTCGTCAACCGGCGCGTCCTCGGACTTGCCAGAGCCCAGTCCGCTGACATCGCGACGACGCTCGCGGCCAGCGGTGTGCGGGTCGTCTCGGGCAGCGGCCGCCTCGACGGGCAGAACGCCGTGATCGCGACGGTGGACGGCAGCGAGGAACGGTACGAGGCGGAGGTGATCCTCCTCGCGACCGGGACCCGGCCTCGCGAGCTCCCCGCCGCAAAGCCCGACGGCGAGCGGATCCTGACGTGGAAGCAGGTGTACGGGCTGGAGAGCCTGCCGGAGCACCTGGTCGTCGTGGGGTCAGGCGTGACGGGCGCCGAGTTCGCCAGCGCGTACAACGCCCTCGGCGCCAAGGTCACCCTCGTCTCGAGCCGGGACATGGTCCTGCCGGGCCAGGACGAGGATGCGAGCCGCGTCCTTCAGGACGTCTTCGTACAGCGCGGGGTCGACCTGCGACCTCGGTCCCGCGCGGTCGCCGTTCGCCGCGAAGGCGACGGCGTCGTCGTGACGCTCGCCAGCGGCGACACCATCGAGGCCTCGCACTGCCTCATGGCTGTCGGCGCCGTCCCCAACACCGAGGACCTGGGCCTCGAGGCGGCCGGCATCACCACGAACGGCGGCTACATCCCCGTCGACAAGGTGTCCCGTACGAACGCACGCGGCGTGTACGCGGCGGGCGACGTCACCGGCGTCTTCGCGCTCGCCTCCGTCGCCGCCATGCAGGGCCGTATCGCGATGTGGCACGCACTGGGCGACGCGGTGGCGCCCCTGGACCTCAGCCACGTCTCCTCGAACGTGTTCACCTCACCCGAGATCGCCACGGTCGGCGTGACCCAGGAGCAGGTCGACGCCGGCCTGTCGACCGCGGTCGGCGTCACGGTGACCCTCCGCGGCAACGCGCGGGCCAAGATGCAGAACATCACCGAGGGCTTCGTGAAGCTGGTCTGCCTCCCCATCACCGGCATCATCGTCGGCGGGGTCGTCGTCGCGCCTCATGCCAGCGAGCTCATCCACGCGATCTCGGTCGCTGTCGCCGAGCGGATCACCGTCGAGAGCTTCTCCCACGACTTCACGGTCTACCCGTCCGTCTCCGGCTCGATCGCCGAGGCAGCCCGCCGCCTGCACGGCCACGCCGAGGAGCACTCGATCACGGTCTAGCCTCCCGATCGAGCGCGTCGACACGGCGCCGGCCGGTACAGGGTCAGCTGATCTCGAACAGCGCCGCGGTCCCTGCGTCGACAGGTGCGACGTCAGGGCGGAGCGCCCTGAGCACGGGCTGCCGCAGCGTCCCGCCCTCGGTGATGGTGAGGTAGCGGACCTGCGCGCAGAGCATCGGCTCGACCCAGCGCGCCCGGCGCGCCTCGGGGCCTGTGGGCGTCGGCTCGAACGGGCACGTCGGCCTCTCGATCTCCCGCAGCACCTGGAGCAGGTCGTCGCGCTGGGCGTGTCCCAGCCCTGAGCCGACCCGGCCCATCGAGTACAGGACCGGCCGGGACTCGAAGGTCGCCTCGTCGGCCGGCAGCCCCACCCACAGGGCGCCCAATCGGTCCGGCGACGTGCTCTCGGGCAGCCATCCGCCGATCACGGCGACGAACTCCGTGCGGTGCGGCACCTTCACCCACGCGTCCGTACGGCCCCCCGGCACGTACACGGAGTCCCTCCGCTTGCTCACCACGCCCTCGAGGCCGGCGGCGCGGGTGGCGGCGGCCAGCGTCTCGCCGTCCTCGTGCTGCTCGGACACCTGCCAGACCGCCCGTCCGAGGTACGGGGTCGTCGTGCCTTCGATGTCGACCGAGTCCAGCAGCTCACGGCGCTTCCACAGGGGGAGATGCGTGACGTCCTCGCCGCGGAGGCGGAGCAGGTCGAAGACCATGTACGTGACGGGGCGGGTCACGGCGAGCCGCGAGGTCCGCAGGGGGTCGCGCACGTGCATGCGCGACGCGAGCGCCTGGAGGGTGGGGACTCCCGACGCGTCGAGCGCGATCACCTCGCCGTCCAGGAGGAGGCCGTCGGGCAGGGACCCCTTCGCGGCGACGATCTCGGGGTAGGCGGGCGTGACGTCACCCTCCGTACGGTTCGTCAGCCGTACCCCGCCCTCCACCGTCTCGGCGAGCAGCCGGACCCCGTCCCACTTGACCTCGTGCACCCACCCCTCGCCCGCCGGCGGTACCCCTGGCGGATTCGCCGGTACCGCCAGCATGGGACGCATCAGGCGTCGACGATCTCGCAGAGGACGCCGCCGGCCGACACCGTCTGGCCGGGTGCGGCCACGAGGTTCTTCACGCTGCCGGACCTGTGGGCGTTGATCGGCTGCTCCATCTTCATCGCCTCGATGACCAGGACGAGGTCGCCCTCTGCCACGTGGTCGCCCTCCGCGACGGCGAGCTTGACGACCGTGCCCTGCATGGGTGACGCGAGCGAGTTGCCCGACGCCTCGACGACCTTGTGGTTGCCGCGCTGACGCCGTGTGGGCTTCCTCACCGAGGAGGGCTTCGCGACGCCGCCGATCTCCGCCGGCATCCGCACCTCGAGCCGCCGTCCGTTGACCTCCACGACGACCGTCGTGAGCGCCGTGGGCTCGTCCGACTCGCCCAGCACCCCCTCGTACGCGGGCAGCTTCTGTCCGAACTCCGTCTCGATCCAGCGCGTGTGGACGCCGAACCTGCCGTCAGCAGCCGTGTACGCCGGGTCGTTGATGACGGCCTGGTGGAACGGCACGACCGTGGGCATTCCTTCGACGCGGATCTCGCGGAGCGCGCGCCGCGAGCGGGCGAGCGCGTTCTCGCGGTCCGTCCCGGTGATGATGACCTTCGCGATGAGCGAGTCGAACGCGCCCGGCACGGTCATGCCCGCGTGGTACCCCTCGTCGACCCGGACGCCGGGGCCGGTGGGAGGCTGCCACGCGACGAGCGTCCCGGGAGCGGGCATGAAGTTGCGGCCCGGGTCCTCGGCGTTGATCCGGAACTCGATGGAGTGGCCCACGACCTCCGGGTCGTCGAAGCCGAGGGGCTCGCCGTCGGCGATGCGGAACATCTGGCGGACGAGGTCGAGGCCCGTGACCTCCTCGGACACCGGGTGCTCGACCTGGAGGCGGGTGTTCACCTCGAGGAAGCTGATCGTGCCGTCGAGGCCGACGAGGAACTCGCACGTCCCGGCGCCGACGTAGCCGGCCTCCTTGAGGATCGCCTTGCTCGACTCGTACAGCTGGGTCAGCTGGTCGGGCGTGAGGAACGGCGCGGGCGCCTCCTCGACGAGCTTCTGGTGGCGGCGCTGCAGCGAGCAGTCACGGGTCGACACGACGACGACGTTGCCGTGCATGTCGGCGAGGCACTGGGTCTCGACGTGGCGCGGCTTGTCGAGGTAGCGCTCCACGAAGCACTCCCCGCGCCCGAATGCCGTGACCGCCTCGCGGGTCGCCGACTCGAACAGCTCGGGGATCTCCTCCATGGTCCGAGCGACCTTGAGGCCCCGGCCGCCGCCACCGAACGCGGCCTTGATGGCGATGGGGAGTCCGTGCTCGGCGGCGAACGCGGTGACCTCGTCCGCGTCGGCGACCGGGTCGGCAGTGCCGGGTACGAGCGGGGCGCCGACCTTCTGCGCGATGTGGCGGGCCTTCACCTTGTCGCCGAGGGCGTCGATGGCCGAGGGAGGCGGCCCGATCCAGATCAGACCGGCGTCGATGACTGCCTGCGCGAAGTGCGCGTTCTCGGCCAGGAAGCCGTAGCCGGGGTGGACGGCGTCGGCGCCTGCCTGGCGCGCGATGTCGAGCAGCTTCTCCTGGACGAGGTAGCTCTCGCCCGGGGTGGATCCACCGAGGGCGTAGGCCTCGTCGGCGACC
>DASSQF010000278.1:0-2532 GCA_035702685.1 Propionibacteriaceae bacterium | reverse complement strand
GTCCACGTCCCGGAGCCGGCGCACGCGGTGATGCGCGTCCTGGAGCGGGGTGTCGGCGAGACCCAGTCGTGCGGGACGGGGGCTGTGGCGGTGGCCCGTGTCGTGAACGGGCCCGGCCCCGGGACCGTACAGGTCGACCTTCCCGGCGGCACCGTGGACGTGTCCTTCGACGCCAAGGGCTACGCCACCCTCACGGGACCCGCCGTGATCCTCGCGCGGGGCGACGTCGTCATCCCCGACGAGCTCCCCTGAGGCACGTCGGGTGTCTCGAACGCTGTCGACGTGGCAGGGTTGTCAGCGATGACTGCACACCCTGACGACGAGACCGATCCGCGCCTTCCCGACCCGGAGGCGTACGACGGCGACCAGACCGACCTCGCCGCGCGGCTCTCGCTGCGCCGGGTCGCCGGGCTCCGTACCGAGCTCGCTGACATCACCGAGGTCGAGTACCGGCAGCTTCGGCTCGAGCGCGTCGTCCTCGTCGGCGTGTGGACCGGCGGCAGCGAGCAGGACGCCGTCAACTCGCTGAGCGAGCTCCGGCTCCTCGCGGAGACGGCCGGCTCCGAGGTACTGGATGCCCTGTACCAGCGGCGCGAGAGGCCCGACCCCGCCACGTACATCGGGCGCGGCAAGGTCGACGAGGTGCGTGACGTCGTCGTGGCCACGGGCGCGGACACCGTGATCTGCGACGGTGAGCTGAGCCCGGCCCAGCTCCGCAACCTCGAGGACCGGATCCGCGTCAAGGTCGTCGACCGTACGGCCCTCATCCTCGACATCTTCGCCTCCCACGCCAAGAGCGCCGAGGGCAAGGCCCAGGTGGAGCTCGCCCAGCTGCAGTACCTGCGGCAGCGGCTCCGCGGCTGGGGCGGCAACCTCTCCCGCCAGACCGGAGGTCGCGCCGCGGGCGGTGTCGGCATCGGCGGTCGTGGACCGGGCGAGACGAAGATCGAGACCGACCGCCGCCGCATCCGCACCCGCATCTCCCGACTCCGCGCCCAGCTGCGCGACCTCGAGGGCACGAGGCAGGTCAAGCGCCAGGAGCGGCGGCGTCACCAGGTGCCGAGCGTCGCCATCGTCGGCTACAC
This sequence comes from Propionibacteriaceae bacterium, assembly GCA_035702685.1. Classification (GTDB taxonomy): domain Bacteria; phylum Actinomycetota; class Actinomycetes; order Propionibacteriales; family Propionibacteriaceae; genus Fen-668. The sequence continues at coordinate 1,447 of DASSQF010000278.1, read as the reverse complement.
GAACGCCGGCAAGTCGTCGCTGCTCAACCGGCTCACCGGCGCGGGTGTCCTCGTCGAGGACGCGCTGTTCGCGACCCTGGACCCGACCACCCGGCGGGCGCAGACGGCGGACGGGCGGACGTACACGCTCACGGACACGGTCGGCTTCGTGCGGCACCTTCCGCACGACCTCGTCGAGGCCTTCCGGTCGACGCTCGAGGAGTCGGTCGAGGCGGACCTCCTGCTGCACGTGGTGGACGGGTCCGACCCTGACCCCTTCGGACAGGTGGCCGCCGTCCGGGAGGTGCTCGCGGACATCGGGGCGGGCGACGTGGCCGAGCAGCTCGTCGTCAACAAGATCGACCTGGCCGACGACGGGATGCTGCAGGCCCTGCGCACCCGCTTCCCGGGCGTCCTCTTCGCCTCGGCACGTACGGGCGAAGGCCTCGACGAGGTGCGGGCGATGGTCGAGCAGCGGCTGCCGACCCCCGGCACGGAGGTGACCGCCCTTGTCCCGTACGCCCGGGGCGACCTCCTCGACCGCATCCACCGCGAGGGCGAGCTCGTGACGCTCGAGCACACGGGAGACGGAACGCTCGTCGTCGCCCGCGTCCACGACGACCTCGCAGGTGAGCTCGGCGCCTTCCCCGCGTGAGGGGCGCTCGCCGCAGAGACGTCGCGCGGCGGTGTCGTACGTCTCAGGTAGCGTGACAGGGTGGTCCCCGAGTCAGGCTCCCTCATCGATCCCTTGAGCATCCTCGACGCCGCTGTCGCCTCCATCGGCGGCACCGCGCGCGAGGGCCAGGTCGCGATGTGCCGGGAGGTCGCCGAGGCGTTCGAGTCGGGGGAGCACGTCCTCGTCCAGGCAGGTACGGGCACGGGCAAGTCGCTCGGCTACCTGGCCCCCGCCTTCGCCCACGTGCTCAACTCGCCCGAGTCCAGGGTCGTCGTGGCCACGGCGACGCTCGCCCTGCAGACGCAGCTTGCGACGAAGGACGTTCCGGTCGTCATCGAGGCGGTGCAGGCTGTGACCGGACGGCGCCCGAAGGCCGCGCTCCTCAAGGGTCGCTCGAACTACGCCTGTCTTCATCGGGTCCGTGACGGTGTCGGCGAGGAGCCGCAGCCGGGCCTGCTCGCCGGCGGTGAGCTCGTCACCGCGCTCAAGGCGGCGGACGCTGCGCCGGACTCCGTCCTCGGGGCGGAGGTCCTCGCCCTCCGCGAGTGGGCGGAGAGCCAGGCTGAGTCGGGGGGGCTGGCCGACCGGGACGACGCACCGACCCACACGCCTGCGGCGTGGGCCCAGGTCTCGGTGCCGGTACGTGAGTGCCTCGGTGCGACGAACTGCCCGTACGGCACGGAGTGCTTCATCGAGCTGTCGCGAGACAGGGCTCGCGAGGCGGACCTCATCGTGACGAACCATGCACTGCTCGCGATCGACGCGCTTCACGGCGGTACGGCCCTGCCGGAG
>DASSQF010000277.1:0-3362 GCA_035702685.1 Propionibacteriaceae bacterium | reverse complement strand
AGGCCTTGTACGTGTACCAGCCCTGTACGGCGACGACCGTCCCCAGCACGAGGGCCACGACGACGAGAGGCGCACGCAGCCGGTCGCGGGTGACGTGCTTGCCGACGGCGGCGTAGTCCGGGTCGAGCGCCGACTCGCGGATCTGGCGGAGCAGGTCCATGCTCCAGTCGACCGGCCTCCGGCTGTCGCCCCTGACCTGGCGCGCGCTCACGGCAGCTGCCTCGGGCCGCGGACGAGTGCCACCGCCTGCCGCACGTAGAGAAGGCCGGCCCACCAGTACAGGACCGCGCCCCAGATGACGAACGCCCAGCCCGACACCTTGAACACCACGGCGCCGGGGAAGGTGTCGGCGCCGAGCAGAACCGCGGGGAACGCGTACAGCAGACAGAAGGTCGCGACCTTGCCCAGGAAGTGCACGGGGAGGCTCGTGTAGCCGCGGGTCCTCAGCAGCGGGACGAGCAGCGCCAGGCACACGTCGCGCAGGACGAGGATGCCCACGAGCCACCAGGGGATGACGCCCCGGATGGCCAGGCCGAGGATGGTCGCCAGGATGTACGTGCGGTCGACGACCGGGTCGAGCATCTGCCCTACTCGCGAGACCTCGTGCCGCCTTCGGGCGAGGTAGCCGTCGAGGAAGTCGGTCACGCCTCCGACCGCCAGCACCGCGACGGCCCAGCCGTCCTCGTGGGGGCCGAGGACGAGCCACAGGAAGACCGGGACGCCGGCCAGCCGCACGAGGCTCAGCACGTTGGGCACCGTCAACACCCGGTCGGTGTCGTACGCGGTCCCTGGCACGCGGCCAGCGTACCGGCGGGTCAGCTACCCGGTCCGGCGACCTGCCGCGCTCGTCCCGAGGGCGTCCTCGTACGTCCCGAGCACCTTCGGCCCGATGACGTCCCAGTCGTACCGCGCGGCCAGCGCCCGGCCTCGGGAGGGTGGCTCGGGCTGGTGCAGGGCCTGTGAGACCCCCTCGGCGAGGGCCTTCGAGGACTCCGTCGCGACGACACGACCCGCGGCGCCGGCACCGTCCGTGAGCAGCTCGACGAAGGCCGGCAGGTCCGACGCCACGACGGTGGCACCGGAGGCGAGGGCCTCGAGGAGGACGATGCCGAAGCTCTCGCGGCCCGTGTGCGGCGCGACGAAGACGTCCGACGTGGCGAGGAGCTCGTTGCGCCGGCAGTTCGTGAGCTCCCCCACGTACCGGACATTCCGCCCGGCGGGGATCGGGACGCCGGCGCCCGCGACGCAGATGTCGACGTCCGGGTGCTGTCGCACGATGTCGTCCACGGCGGCGAGCAGCACCGCCAGTCCCTTGCGGCGCTCGCGGAGCCGTCCCACGAACGTGACGCGTGGCCGGTCCCCTCCTCGCCAGCGTCCGGCCGGCTGCGGGATGCTGAAGTCCTCGAGCCGGATGCCGTTGCCGATCACGCGGGGCCGGAGGCCGAGGTGCTTGTCGACGACGTCCGCGGCCACCCGCGACACGGCGATGCCCTCGTCGATCCTCGCGACGGTATCGGGGAAGAGCCGTCCGGCGGCGGCCATGCCGCGGGAGCCGGGGGTGGCGCTGTGGAACGTGGCCACGATGGGCAGGTCGGTCGCGCGCATGGCCAGGGCGGACGCGCTCGGCGTGATGGGCTCGTGGACGTGCAGGAGGTCCAGGTCGCTCTGGGCGAGCCACCGCCGGACCCGCCGCGACGAGAGGGGCCCGCAGGCGATGCGCGCCACAGACCCGTTGTACGGCACGGCGACCGAGCCTCCGGTGCTCGCGACCCGTGCGGCGGGAAGCCCCGACTCGGCGAGGCGCTCGTCGGTGAGGGTGCCCGGCGCGAGCACGTACGCCTCGTGCCCGCTCTCCGTCAGCCAGCGGGCGAGGCCCAGCACCTGTGCCTGCACTCCCCCGTGGGCGCGCAGGTCGTACGGGCAGACCAGCCCCACCCTCATGGGCGCACCTCGTCGGCGAAGAACGGGACGAAGACGTGCCAGTCCGTGGGCGTGAGCGCGACCTCCGCGGCGTAGAAGTCGACGAGGTCCTGGGTCATGGCCCGCAGCCCGTCGGCTCCGGTGCGGTGCCGGACGGGCTCGGAGAAGGCGAGGTGGATGCCGGCGGTCGTGTACCGGGCGGACGCGCCGACGAGGTGGGCGCCGGTCCGCCGGGCCAGGAGCGCGGGCCCGACGGGCGCGAGCGTGGGGCGTCCGGCATCGCCGACGGGCCACACGACCGGGACACCCTTGCCGTCGAAGACGCGGTCCGCGACGAGGCAGGCGAGGTAGCCCTCGCCGACGTCGCGCGTGAGCGATGCCAGGGCCGCCGGGTCGCGGTGGGAGTAGATGCGCATGCCGAGCTTCTCCCGGTACCGCTTGAACGCCGCGAACTCGGCATCCCCGAACTCCTCGGCGACGGTCGCCACGGGCATCCCTGTCGCCCCGGCCCACGCGCCGGCGTGGTCCCACGACCCGATGTGGGGAAGGGCCACGACGGCTCCTCGGGTCGCCATCGCCTCACGGAGCTGCCTCTCCCCCTCGCTGTCCGTGGTCACCGTGCCCACGACCCGGTCGGGGCTCCACGACGGCATGACGAACGACTCGGTGAAGTTCCGGGTCCAGCTCCTCACCGCCTCGTCCACCTCAGCGTCGGTGGGGGTGCGACCGGTGGCCAGGGTGACGTTCTCGCGCCACTGGTCGCTGTGCCTCTGGGCGTAGGTGCGTCCGAGGCGCGCGGCGGCTGCCCCGAGTCCGTCGCGTACGTGCCGCGACCGCAGCAGGTACGGTCCGGCGGCCCAGCCCACCCGGTACACGTCACGCATCAGGACCTGGACGCGTGACGCCCGGGTGCGGACCTCCGGCGTGGTCACGAGGCCTCGCGCGAGCGCCACGCGCGCAGCATCCGCTGTCCCACGGTCCAGGTGCCCAGCAGCGCGAGGATGAGGACGGCGACCTCCAGGGCGTACGGGACGCCCACACCGGCGAGCACGAGGCCGACGAACGCGACGAGGATCCGGTCGGCACGGGCCGCGACCCCACCGTTCGCGTCGAGCCCGAGGGACTCGCCGCGCGCCTTCACGTACGAGGTGACCTGACCCGCCATGAGGGCCCACAGCGCGACTCCCGCCCACAGCTGCGAGTGGCCGGGGCCCGCGAAGTAGAGGATGACCGCGCCGAACAGGGCGCCGTCAGCGACGCGGTCGAGGGAGGAGTCGAGGAACGCGCCGTACCGGCTGGACTGTCCCGACATCCTCGCGAGCTGGCCGTCGAGGCCGTCGGACAGCACGAGGACGAGGACGAGCAGCCCTCCCTGCCACAGCAGCCCCCGCGGGATGGTGAGCAGCGACGCGGCGACGACCAGGACCGTACCGAGCCACGTC
>DASSQF010000276.1:0-10307 GCA_035702685.1 Propionibacteriaceae bacterium | reverse complement strand
GAGAACCACCGCTGGGTCGGCACCGGCTCGTACGACCTGGCGCTCGTCCCGGCCTGGCGTGCCGCCGGTGCGGCCCACCTCGGCGGTTGCTGCCGAGTCGGACCGGCAGCGATCGCGGCCCTCGCCGCGCTCCCGGGGGCTCACTGACCTGGCTCGCAGCCCGCTGCCCTCCGTCCGTTCATCAAGGGCTGTAGGTAAACGTGGACATCCCACGACGACTTCGTCATCGGATGTGCAGGGGTTCCATCACCCCTTGATAACCCGACAGGCCCCTCTTCGGGGGGGCGGCGGCGTCAGTGGCGATGACGGTGGTGGGCGTCGGGGTAGTGCTCGTGGCTGTGGGTGACCGCGAGGTGCGTGTGCTCGTGGGTGTGCCAGGTGCCGTCCGGTACGGGGACGTCGTGCTCGTGCTCGTGGTGGGTGTCGTGGGTGTGGGCATGCGTGTGCGTCACGGCAGCGTGGGTGTGCTCGTGTCGATGGCGCTCGGTGAGGTGCAGCCAGAGACCGACCGCCATGAGCAGGCCCGCGAGGACCAGCGACCAGGTGACCGCCTCGCCCATGGCGACGGCGACGAGGGCGCCGACGAAGGGCGCCACGGCGAAGTACGCCCCGGCCCGAGCCGTACCCACCGCCGCCAGTGCGCGGATGAACAGGACCAGGCTCAGCCCGTACGAGAGGAAGCCCACCAGCAGCGCACCGCCCACCGCGACCACTCCGGGGAAACCCGAGCCCAGCACGAGCGCCAGCACGAGGTTCACCGGCCCCGCGACCGCGCCCTTCACGGCCGCGAGCAGGGTCGCGTCGTTGAGAGCCACCTTCCGGGTGAGGTTGTTGTCCAGGCCCCAGCACGCACAGGCGGCCAGGATCGCGAGCGCGGGCAGCGGCGTGCCGAACTGCACGCCGTACGGCACGCTCAACACCCCCGCGCCAACGACGATCGCGGCCATTCCCAGCACGATGCGCCGGCCCAGGTGCTCGCGGAACACGACCCACGCGAGGACCGACGTGAACACGCCCTCCGCGTTGAGGAGCAGCGACGCTCCGGACGCAGGCATCGCTGACAGGCCGAGCAGGAGCAGGACGGGTGCCACGACGCCACCCGCCAGCACCGCTCCGGCGAGCGGCACGATGTCACCGCGCTGGAGCGGTACGAAGCGGGCGCGGGTCACCAGCCGGTACAGCCAGAGCCCTGCCCCGGACCCGCAGTAGAGCAGGCCCGCCAGCAGCCACGGGCTCACGTCACCGAGCAGGAGCTTGGCGAGCGGAGCGCTCAGGCCGAAGAGCACGGCCGACGCCAGCGCACTCCGCACGCCCGGGTTGCGCCACGCGTCGATCACACGCCCATTCTCACCCTGGCTCAGGCGTGCCGCTGCCCCGGATGGGCTCGCGGGTTCGGGATCGGCTCCGTCGGTTCACGGATCGGCTCCGTCGGTTCACCATGTTAAGTAGGTGAGTTGGACGTTCTCATGGCAAATCTGCCGTGAGAACGTCCAGTCTGCCTGCTTAACATGGTGAACCGACTCGCCGCGCCTGACCCGGCGTCAGGGGGTCACGACGAGCAGCAGGTCTCCGCCCTCGACGGCCTGCGAGTGGTGGATCGCGAGCCGCTGGACCGTACCTGCCACCGGTGACGTGATCGCCGCCTCCATCTTCATGGCCTCGATCGTCGCCACCTGCTGCCCAGCGGTGATGACGTCGCCCTCGGACACGATGAGCGTGACGACGCCCGCGAACGGCGCCGGTACGTGGCTCGGGTTCTTGGGATCCGCCTTCTCCTTCACGGCGACCGTCGGCTTCACCGACTCGTCGCGGACCGTGACGACCCGCATCTGGCCGTTCATGAGGCACACGACCTGGCGCATGCCGTGTTCGTCGGGCTCGCCGATCGAGTGCAGGCTCATGAGGAGCGTCTTGCCGCGCTCGATCGGTACAGGGTGCTCCTGTCCGACCACCATGCCGTGGAGGAACTGGCGGGTCGTCAGCACGATGAGCTCGCTGTACTTCTCGACGGCCTCCTCGTAGTCCCTTGTCGGACCGGGGAACAGCAGCCGGTTGAGCGTCCGGCGCGGGTCGGTGGCGAGCGCTGCCTCGTCCTCCGCCGAGAGCTCGGTGACGACCGGCTTCGTGACGCGGCCGGCGAGCGCCTTCGTACGGAACGGCTCCGGCCAGCCGCCGGGCGGGTCGCCCAGGTCGCCGTTGAGGAAGCCGATGACGGACTCCGGGATGTCGTAGGCGCCCGGGTTGGCCTCGAAGTCGGCCGGGTCGGCGTTCGCGCCGACGAGTGCCAGCGCGAGGTCGCCGACGACCTTGGAGGACGGGGTGACCTTGACGATGTTGCCGAGGATCTTGTTCGCCGCGGCGTACATGTCCTCGATCGCCTCGAAGCGGTTCCCCAGCCCGAGCGAGATCGCCTGCTGGCGCAGGTTCGACAGCTGACCGCCCGGGATCTCGTGCTTGTACACGCGTCCCGTCGGCCCCGGCAGGCCCGACTCGAAGGGGCCGTACAGCATCCGGACCGCCTCGAAGTACGGCTCGAGCGACGAGGCCGCCTCGAGTGACAGGTCGGTCGGCCGGTCCGTACCGTCCGTGGCGGCGATGAGCGCCGACATCGACACCTGGCTCGTCGTCCCCGCCCAGGCGGCGTTCGCGACGTCGACCGCGTCGACCCCCGCGTCGATCGCCGCGAGCAGGGTGCCCAGCTGGCCGCCCGCGGTGTCGTGCGTGTGGAGGTGGACGGGCAGGTCGAACCGCTCCCGCAGGGCCTTGACGAGGACCTTCGCGGACGGAGCCCGAAGCAGGCCGGCCATGTCCTTGATGGCGAGGATGTGCGCGCCGGCCTCGACGAGCTGCTCGGCGAGGCGCAGGTAGTAGTCGAGCGTGTAGAGCTTCTCGCCCGGGCTGAGCATGTCGCCCGTGTAGCAGAGCGCCGCCTCCGCGACGCCGTACGGGGTCTCGCGGACGGCCTCGATGGCCGGCCGGATCTGGTCGACGTTGTTCAGCGCGTCGAAGATGCGGAAGACGTCGACGCCGGTCGCGGCGGCCTCGTGGACGAACGCGCGGGTGACGGCCAGCGGGTACGGGGTGTAGCCGACCGTGTTCCGGCCCCGCAGCAGCATCTGCAGCGGGATGTTCGGCATGAGCTCGTGCAGCTGCGCGAGCCGCGTCCAGGGGTCCTCCTTGAGGAAGCGGAGCGCGACGTCGTACGTGGCACCGCCCCACGCCTCCATCGACCACAGCTGCGGCAGCATCCGTGCGACGTGGGGGGCGACGTTGATGAGGTCCCGCGTCCGTACCCGCGTCGCGAGCAGCGACTGGTGCGCGTCGCGGAAGGTCGTGTCCGTCACGGCGACGGTCTTCCGGTCGCGCAGCGCCTTCGCGAACCCCTCCGCGCCCAGACGTACGAGCTCGTCGCGCGAGCCGGGAGGGGGCGGCGCGTTGAGCGCCTGGCCCAGGTCGGGGAGCTTCTCTCGGGCGATGATCGTGGTACGAGGCTCGCCGTACGGCTTGTTGACGCTGACGCTCGCCAGGTACGTGAGCAGCTTCGTCGCGCGGTCGGCCGGGACGGGGTGGTCGACAAGGTACGGGCGCTCGTCGATGAAGCCCGTCGTCACTCGGCCGGCGAGGAAGTCGGGGTCGGCGAGGACGGCCTCGAGGAAGCCGATGTTCGTCGAGACGCCGCGGATCCGGAACTCGCTGAGGGCGCGGGCTGCGCGTCGTACAGCCGTCTGGAAGTCGTGGCCGCGGCACGTGAGCTTGACGAGCATGGAGTCGAAGTGGGCCTGGATCTCGGAGCCCGTGAAGACCGTGCCGCCGTCGAGGCGGATGCCGGCGCCTCCCGGGGAGCGGTACGTGGTCAGGATGCCCGTGTCGGGACGGAAGCCGTTCGAGGGGTCCTCGGTGGTGATCCGGCACTGCAGCGCCGCGCCGCGCACCCGTACCGTGTCCTGGCTCAGTCCCAGGTCGGCGAGCGTCTCGCCCGCCGCGATCCGCATCTGGCTGGACACGAGGTCGACGTCGGTCACCTCCTCGGTGACCGTGTGCTCGACCTGGATGCGCGGGTTCATCTCGATGAACACGTATCGGCCGTCCTCGCCGAGGAGGAACTCGACCGTACCGGCGTTGACGTATCCGATGTGGCGGGCGAACGCGACGGCGGAGTCGCAGATCCGCTGGCGGAGCTCCGGGGCGAGGTTCTGCGCCGGGGCCATCTCGATGACCTTCTGGTGACGCCGCTGCAGGGAGCAGTCCCGCTCGTACAGGTGGATCGTCTCGCCGGTCGCGTCGGCAAGGACCTGGACCTCGATGTGACGGGGCCGGACGACAGCCTCCTCCAGGTACATGCGCGGGTCCCCGAACGCCGACTGCGCCTCGCGCATGGCCTCGGTGAGCGCGGCCTCCAGGGCGTCAGCCGACTCGACGCGGCGCATGCCACGGCCGCCGCCGCCGGACACGGCCTTGACGAAGACGGGGAAGCCGATGTCGCCGGCCCTGCTCAGGAGGGTCGCGATGTCGTCGGACGGCTCCGTGCTGCGCAGCGTGGGCAGACCGGCCTCGCGGGCGGCGGCGATGGCGCGCGCCTTGTTGCCGGCGAGGCGGAGCACGTCGGCACCGGGGCCCACGAAGGTGATGCCCGCATCGGCGCAGGCCTGCGCGAGGTCCGGGTTCTCCGAGAGGAAGCCGTAGCCCGGATAGATGGCGTCGGCGCCCGCCTCCTTGGCGGCGGCCACGATGCCGGCCACGTCGAGGTAGGCGCGCACGGGGTGGCCCACCTCGCCGATCTGGTACGACTCGTCGGCCTTGAGCCGGTACTCGCTCAGGCGGTCCTCGAACGGGAACACTGCGACGGTCGTGATGCCGAGCTCGGTGGCGGCACGGAAGGCGCGTACCGCGATCTCCCCGCGGTTGGCGACCAGAATCTTGCGGAACATCGTCCTCCTCGAAGCGTCGTACCGGGCAGGCACAACCTACCTGGCCACGACAGGGCCGGACGAGGCGTCGACCACGGGGGAAGACGGTGCGGGACGACGCCCCTGGTCAGGCCTCCATGGCCATGAGGGCGTCGGCGGCCGCGGTGAGGACGTCGTACCAGCGCGGGTGCGTGAGGTAGGCCACGTCCGGAGCATCGCCGAGCTCGAGGATCAGCGCTCCGAGCTGACGGCCGAGGACACGCATGGCGGGTACCTCGCTCGCGCGCAGCACCGAGCCCACCGCGCGCTCGGGGCGCGGGAGGATCTCGCACTCGTCGTACAGGCAGGCCAGGTGCTCCGCGAGCGAGTCGAAGTCGTCGTCACCCGGAACGTCCTTGCCCCAGTGGCGGTCCTGGTGGCTGGAGTCGGCGAGCGCGGACAACGCGACCCACACGTCGAGCCGCAAGGCGGGGTAGCGCACCGTGTGGCCCTGTGCGACGACGTCGGCCTCACGTAGATCCAAGGGGCTGAAGGTGATGCTCATGTCCTGCGGTCCGTTCTGTGCCAGGGAGTGACACCGGCGAACCTAAGACGGGTGCTGCCTCGGATCGTTCAGTGTGAAACCTTCCTCATGCGTGAGTCGCGCCCTGCCACCGTGCCGGGCGGGGGCACTCATCACCGCTTGTCGTTGCCCGGATGGCTCACGCGGACGCGCCCAGCCGTGCGATCACCGCGTCGAGCATCTCCTCGGTGAGCCGGCCGGTGAACGTGTTCTGCTGCGAGACGTGGTAGCTGCCGACCATCCGGACGTCGCCCCTCGGCGTCCGCAGCACGGTCTCGGCGCCGTGCCCGAAGCGGGGCGCCGGAGCGTCCACGCCCCACCCCAGGCGCTTCGCGGCGCGGAGCATGCCCGACCATGCGATGCCGCCGAGGGCGAGCACGGATCGCAGCGGCAGGGCGAGCTGCAGGTCGCGGTCGAACCAGCCGGCGCACGTCGCGAGCTCCACCGGCGTCGGCGTGTTCGCGGGGGGCGCGCAGTGCGCGGTGGGGACGATCCGTACGCCCCGGAGCGTCAGCCCGTCTCCTGCCGCCACCGACGACGGCTGCGAGGCGTAGCCCGCCCGGTACAGGGCGGCGTACAGCCAGTCGCCGGAGCGGTCCCCGGTGAACATGCGGCCCGTACGGTTCGCGCCGTGCGCTGCGGGGGCGAGCCCGACGACCAGGATCTGGGGGTCGGGGTCGCCGAAGCTGGGCGACGGCCGGCCCCAGTACGGCTGGTCCGCGTACGCAGCCCGCTTCGTCACCGCCACCTCCTCACGCCACGCGACGAGGCGCGGACAGGCACGGCACACGCTCACGTACGCGTCGAGCACGCCCAGGTCCGACGTCGCGGCCGCCAGCCGCCTCACGTCCGCCGCGTCCTCCGCCACAGGCGTGCGCGCCGTCGCATGGTCGTCCGGCCAGCCCGTACCGGGTGGCACCGGTGAGTCGAACAGCTCGCCGGTGACGGGGTGCGGAAGCCGCTGCATGGCGCCCATTCTTGCTGTCGGCCCCTCGCCGTACAGTCGGCGCATGACCGTCAGCTTCGGAGCCCATGTCGACCAGGACGACCCCGTCGCCGCCGCGATGGCGCTCGGCGCGAGCCTCTCGCAGTTCTTCCTCGGAGACCCGCAGGGGTGGAAGACGCCCACCGTCGGGTACGCGGCGGGTACGGAGGCGCTCAAGGCCGACGCCGCGGCCGCCGGGATCGACCTGTACGTGCACGCGCCGTACGTGCTCAACGTCGCGACGACCAACAACCGGGTACGGATCCCGAGCCGCCAGCTGCTGCAGAAGCAGATCACGCTCGCGACGGCGATCGGCGCCAAGGGGATCATCGTGCACGGCGGCCACGTGGGGGACGAGAACGACCTCGGTGTGGGCTTCGACAACTGGCGCAAGTGCATCGACGGCCTGGACATCACGCTGCCGCTGCTCATCGAGAACACGGCGGGCGGCACGGGCGCCATGGCACGCCGGCTCGACCGCATCGACCAGCTCTGGTCGACGATCGCCTCGGCGTCGGGTGTCGAGAACGTGGGATTCTGCCTCGACACCTGCCACGCGCACGCGGGCGGCATCGAGCTCGCCGGCCTCGTCGACAAGGTGAGGGCGATCACCGGCCGCATCGACCTCGTCCACGCGAACGACTCGCGCGACGCCTTCGACTCCGGTGCCGACCGGCATGCCGACCTCGGCACCGGTCTGTGCGACCCGGAGGGCCTCGCCGAGGTCATCGGCACGGCCGGCGCCCCCATCGTCTTCGAGACCCCGGGCGCCAAGCAGGGCCACGCGAGCGACATCCAGTGGGTCGCCGAGAACGTCCGCTGACGTGGCGGACCTGCTGTTCCTCACGGGAGCTCCCGGCAGCGGGAAGTCGACGCTGGCTCGGCGGTACGTCGACGACCGCCCGCTCTCACTGCTCCTGGACATCGACACCATCCGCGCCCACCTCGGAGCCTGGCGTGAGGACCCGGGCGCCGCCGGACTCGCCGCGCGGCAGCTCGCCCGCGAGATGGCTCGCGTCCACCTCGTCTCAGGACACGACGTCGTGGTGCCGCAGTTCGTCGCCCGGCCGGATCTCATCGACCAGCTCCGCGAGGTCGCCGCGGAGACGGGCAGCAGGTTCCTGCTCGCCGTCCTCGTGAGCAGCCCCGAGGAGGCCGCGTCCCGGTTCGCGGCGAGAGGGAGCTCCGACGATCCGAACCACCGCGACGCCGCCGATCTCCAGCGCTCGGTGTGGACCACGCCGGTCGAGGAGTCGTACCGGGCCATGCTCGCGATGCTCGAGGCGTACGACGACGTCCGCCACGTCACCTCGGTGCCGGGCGACGTGGACGGTACGTACGCCGAGCTGGTCCGGCTGCTCGCCGACTAGGGGAGACACGGCCCGGCCCTGAGACGGGACACGTCGCGGTGCCGGGTGGCCGGCTCAGCCCAGCTTGCCCAGGGCGATCGCGGCGTGGAGGAGGGAGGCGATCGTCTCGCCGTCGCTGATCCGACCGGACGACACCATCGCCATGGCCTCGGACCACGGCACCCAGCGTGCCGCGCTGATCCCTTCCACCTCGGCGTCGTCCCCGTCGGTCACCCGGACGAGGTCCTGCGCGAGGAAGACGTGCTCCGGGGCGCGGCAGACGCCGTTCAGCGCCCGCATCGTCCCGATGTGCTGCCAGCGTGAGGCGACGTAGCCCGTCTCCTCGTACAGCTCCCTTTGCGCCGCGACCAGGAGGTCCTCGCCGTCGCTGCCACCCGCCGGCACCTCGACGGACGGCCCGACGGTGTGCCGGTCGATCGTCTCGAGCAGCACGTCGCCGTCGGCGTTGACCGCCACCACGAAGACGGCGGGGTGCCTCAGCTCCACCACCCCGTACAGGCCGGGCGAGCCTGACGGGGTGACGACCTGGTCCTCGACGACCCTGATCCAGAGGTTCTCGTACGCGACCCTGCTCGACGTCACCTGCCACACGGAACGGGACACTACGCCCGCAGCCCGTCTCGCCCCCCAGCCCGCCGACGGCACGCGGGCGCCCGTGGCGTACGTTTCTCAGGTTTCCTCCGGCCGCTGAGCGGCCCCTCACCGGAGAAGGTCCATGAGCCTGTTGCGCACGAAGTCGATCGAGCAGTCGATCGCCGACACCGAAGAACCCGAGTACCAGCTGAAGCGGTCCTTGAGCGCCCTCGATCTGACCGTCTTCGGCGTGGGCGTGGTCATCGGCGCGGGCATCTTCACGCTCACCGGCCGCGCCGCGCACAGCGTCGCCGGCCCGTCGATCGTCGTGAGCTTCGTCATCGCCGCGATCTGCTGCGCCCTCGCCGCCATCTGCTACGCGGAGTTCGCGTCCACGGTGCCGGTCTCGGGCTCCGCCTACACGTTCTCGTACGCCGCCCTCGGCGAGATCTTCGCGTGGATCATCGGCTGGGACCTCATCCTCGAGATGTTCCTCGGAGCGTCCGTGGTGGCCCAGGGGTGGAGCGCGTACCTGGGGGTGTTCCTCGGCAAGATCGGCATCCACCTCCCGGCCGCCATCAGCTACGGCGGCAGCATCGACCTGTTCGCCATGGCGCTCGTCGTCGTGCTGGGCGTGCTCATCACGTTCGGCATCAAGGAGTCGCTGCGCGTGAACCTGGTCCTCGTGGGCCTCAAGCTGTTCATCGTCCTGTTCGTGATCTTCGCGGGCCTGCAGTTCGTCTCGGTGGAGAACTACTCCCCGTTCGTCCCGCCGGCGCAGTCGACGAGCACGACGACGGGCTGGACCCAGCCGCTCCTCCAGATGTTCACCGGCGCTGCCCCGTCGGCGTTCGGCATCGGCGGCGTCCTCGCCGGGGCCGCGCTCGTCTTCTTCGCCTACATCGGCTTCGACGTGGTCGCGACGACCGCCGAGGAGACCCGCAACCCGCAGCGCAACCTGCCGATCGGCATCATCGCCTCGCTCGCGATCTGCACGGTCCTGTACTGCGCCGTCGCGCTCGTCGTGACGGGCATGGTCCCCTACGACAAGCTCGACCCGAGCGCCGCCCTCGCCAACGCGTTCGCGTTCCACGGCCAGTCGTGGATGGCGACGCTCATCTCCGCGGGCGCCGTCGCGGGCCTCACCACCGTGGTGCTCACGCTCATGATCGGCGCGACCCGCCTCATCTTCGCCATGTCGCGCGACGCGCTCCTGCCGCGCGGCCTCGCCAAGGTCCACTCCACGTACCGCACCCCGTGGCTCATCACGATCGTCGTCACCATCGCGGTGGCGCTCGTGGCGGGCCTCACCCCGGTGGGCGTCCTCGAGGAGATGGTCAACATCGGCACCCTCTCGGCGTTCGTCCTGGTCTCGATCGGGGTGGTGGTGCTGCGGAGGAAGCGGCCCGACCTCAAGCGCGCGTTCACCGTGCCGTTCTCGCCGGTCCTGCCGATCGTGTCGGCCGTGATCTGCGCCTACCTCATGCTCAACCTCTCGGTGGAGACCTGGCTCCGGTTCCTCGTCTGGCTCGTGATCGGGTTCGTGATCTTCTTCACGTACTCCCGGTCGCGGTCCCGACTGGCCAGGAAGCCCGTGGATGTCAGGCCGTAGGACAAGGGCCCTCACACCTCCGAAACGATTCAAACGAGCGCCTCACCCGGACTCCCCGAGGTGAGGCGCTCGTCGTCGAGGGGCTAGTGTCACCCGTATGGCGAGGAGCATCTACGTGATGTCGCCGGAGGGCCTGGTCGGGAAGTCGGCGATCGCCCTCGGCGTCATCGAGGCGCTGGCACGCGAGGTCACCTCGGTCGGCGTGTTCCGTCCGATCATCCGCTCCGACGGGCGTGACGGGATCCTCGAGACGCTCATCAGCCAGCCGGCCGTCAACGGGCAGTACGACCTCTCGTAC
>DASSQF010000275.1:0-2021 GCA_035702685.1 Propionibacteriaceae bacterium | reverse complement strand
GACCGGACCGCGCACGCCGTCGTGGCTGCCTTCGCCGAGCTCGAGGAGCGCTTCTCCCTGTACCGCGAGGACTCGGAGGCGAGCAGGATCGGACGCGACAGGTCGCGGATCCGGACAGCCAGCGAGCCGTACCGGGACATGTACTGGGACGCGGTCGCCTGGCTCGCGGTGACGGGCGGGGCGTTCACCCCGCACCGGCCGGACGGCGTCGTCGACCTCTCGGGGATCGTCAAGGCCCGTGCGATCGAGGCGGCGGGGGATGTGCTCGTCGCCGACGGCCACCTCGACTGGTGCCTCAACGCGGGCGGCGACGTGCTGGTGTCCGGGCTTCAGGCCTCGGGTGAGCCGTGGACGGTCGGCATCGTCGACCCGGACGACCGGGGACGCCTCTGGACCCAGGTTGAGACGCGGCCGGGGCGGCTCGCCGTGGCCACGTCTGGAACCCAGGAGCGCGGCGAGCATGTGTGGCGCATGGCGTCCTCGACGACCTTCACGCAGGTCACGGTCGCGGCCGCGGACATCGAGACGGCCGACGTGCTGGCGACGGCGATCCTCGCCGGGGGCGTCGACACCCTCCAGCTGGTCCAGCGGGGGTACGACATCGACGTGCTGGCGCAGGCCAGCGACGGCAGGGTCTGGGCGTCACCCGTGTTCCACGCTGCGACGGCCTGAGCACGACGCGGACGGCGGTGCCGCGTCCTTCGGGTCGGCCGGCGGCGTCGCGATGCGTTCGGCGTCGGTGCGCGCGATCTCTTTCCCGGAGTCGGCCGCCGGGCGGACCGCGTCAGTCGTCGGGCTCTCCCCAGTCGAGCTGGTCGGCGGGGATGCCGAGCGTGAGGCCGTACTCGACCGCCTCCGCATGCGCGTCCGCGTCGCCTGTGCGGTAGCGGATCACCTTCCCGGGGAAGATGACGACGTGGTCGGCACCGATCCGGAAGTCGGCGTACCAGTGCTGGGTCGGCTCGAGGGCCTCGGCGAGCTGCTCCGCGAAGCCGTCGGCCGACTCGTCGGGGCCGCGGAAGTCGACGATGGACCACTCGTCGGGCTGGGCCGACGTCGCGCCGTCGACCGACACGCGCAGCACGCGGTCCATGCGCAGCCCGGGCGTACGCAGGTCCGTGCCCAGGCGAAGGCTCTCGAGGATCAACCGTCCCGCGAACATCGACACCGCCTCCCCGCGTCCCCACTCACGGCCATCGTAGGCGGGCGGCGGAACCGGACGAGGACTTCCCCTGGAGCCGGGTGGGCCCCCGGGAACGACGTCATGACGTGCAGGGGCGACACCTACAGTGGGCCCAGCACCAGTCGAGGAGACCACATGAAGATGCAGGCAGTCCTGAACGGGGTGGTCGTCGCGGAGAGCGACGACACCGTCGTCGTCGAGGGGAACCACTACTTCCCGAAGGACGACGTCAACGCCGACTACCTCCAGCCTTCCGAGACCCACACCGAGTGCGCCTGGAAGGGCACCGCGTCGTACTACACGGTCTCCGTCCCCGGGGCGACGAGCAAGGACGCCGCCTGGTACTACCCGACGCCCTCCGAGGCCGCCCGCACCATCACCGACCGGATCGCGTTCTGGAAGGGCGTCAGCGTGGCGCCGCAGCCCGAGGGCGACTAGCGGACGACGTCCGGCAGGAGCCGGAACGTACGGGCGTGGGCGACCTCCGCGTGGTGCGCCATGTACGGCAGGAGCAGCGCCGGCGCGGTGACCAGCGAGCGCTCGATGACCAGCGTGGTGCCGGGGTCGTCCCCGGGACGCGCCTCGGTCGAGGAGTGGATCGTGCAGCCGGGGGCCGCGAGGACGTACGCCTCGAACGACTCCGGCGACGTCCGCGTGAGGCGGGCGCCGAACGAGATGGAGTAGCGGAGCGGCCCGAGCCGCGGCCGCTCCCGGACGTGCCACTGCGCCCATTCGCCGGCCTGAGATCGCCCTCGCTCCATCACCCGGGCCTCCGCCAGGTACGGATGGAGCCCACGATGCCGCGCCAGGTCGGTGAGGAAGTCGACGACGACCTCCG
>DASSQF010000274.1:0-2648 GCA_035702685.1 Propionibacteriaceae bacterium | reverse complement strand
CGGTAGGCGAGACGTCGCCGACCGGCGAGGTCGGTGTTGGCGATGGTGCCGCCACCGTCGGTGATCACCTTCAGGTGGTTCTCGATGAGCGTGGGTACCTGGCGGTCGTCGACATCGGGATCGACGATGACTGCCACTTCGTAGGAGCGCATGCGCGAATCAACCTCCTCTGGTCTTCGCGGCCACGAGCGTGTCCCGTGGCAGGAGGGCGGATGCAGCGGCCGGTCCCGATCTGCGGGCCGGCCGACGACCCAGGGTAGTCGTCGCCGCCTCGCGTTGTCGAACCAGCCGGTCACCGCAAGGCTCCCCCCAAGTCAGACGAAGCCCTGCAGCCACCGGCGTGCCTCTCGGCTGCGGGACTCATGGTGGAGCCTCTCAGGTCTGCCCGTGGTCCTGAAAAGAGAAGCCTCATGTCGTGGCTCGCAGCTTTCAGGCGGGGCGGTATACGACGCGCCGTTCCGACGTGATCGAATGCGCATGTCGCGTCCCACACAAGGAGCCCCCGCATGACTCGGATCGCCGTCCCGACCGAAGTGAAGAACAACGAGTTCCGCGTGGCGATCACGCCCGTGGGCGTCAACGAGCTCGTACGTGCCGGCCATGAGGTGTTCGTCCAGTCGGGCGCCGGCATCGGCTCGTCGATCACCGACGACGACTTCGCCGCGCAGGGTGCGCAGATCGTCGAGGGCGCGGATGCGACGTGGCAGGCCGGCGAGATCGTGCTCAAGGTCAAGGAGCCTGTGGAGAGCGAGTACCACCGCCTGCGCGACGACCTCACGCTCTTCACGTACCTGCACCTGGCCGCCGACCTTCCCGGTACCCAGGCGCTCCTCGCCGCGGGCACGACCGCGATCGCGTACGAGACCGTCCAGCTGCCCAGCGGCCTGCTGCCGCTGCTGTACCCGATGAGCGAGGTCGCCGGCTGCCTGGCGCCGCAGGTCGGGGCACACGCGATGATGAAGCCCGAGGGCGGCATCGGCGTCCTCATGGGCGGCGTGGGCGGCGTGGCGAACGCGAAGATCGTCATCCTGGGAGCGGGTACGGCCGGGCAGAACGCCGCCAACATCGCGCTCGGCATGGGTGCCGAGGTGACCCTGCTCGACACCGACCTCGACAAGCTGCGCCTGACGTTCTGGCGGTACGACAACCGGGTGCGCCAGATCGCGTCGAGCGCGCTGGCGATCCGGCGCGAGGTCCTCGAGGCGGACATGGTCATCGGCACCGTGCTCGTGCCCGGTGCCCGTGCCCCGAAGCTCGTGACGAACGACCTCGTCGCGCAGATGAAGCCGGGATCGGTGCTCGTCGACGTGGCCATCGACCAGGGCGGCTGCTTCGAGGACTCCCGCCCGACAACGCATGCCGAGCCGACGTTCCCGGTGCACGGGTCGACGTTCTACTGCGTGGCCAACATGCCGGGCGCCGTGCCCCTCACCTCGACGTGGGCGCTCACGAACGCGACCCTCCCGTACGTCATGAAGCTGGCCGAGCTCGGGTGGAAGGACGCGCTGCGCGCGGACGCCGCGCTCGCGAAGGGGCTCAACACGCACGGCGGCGACGTCACGTACAAGGCGGTCGCGGAGGCCTTCGGCCTCGAGCACCGGCCGGTCGAGTCGCTGCTCTGAGCCGCTGGAGTCTGCGGCTTCAGGTCGGGTCCTGGCGGCGCGCCGGCCCAGGTACCCGGACGCGGCCGAGGCCGTGACCTGCGGCGCATCCCGCCGATGTGGTCACGGCCCCGATATGGCCTCGCACGCCTTTCGCGGCGCGCGCGGCGCAGTTCCCCGGCTGAGAGACCTGCCACCAGATCCCGCCTGGCAAGGACGGTAGGGGCCGCCTCCGACACCTCAGGCGATCGGGAGAGTTTTCTCACGTTCCCGGCCGCGGAGGTCCAGCCGGGGCTGACCGTGAAGGAGGCGGCGGCCCACGTCGGCGACAATGTGCGGGTGATCATCGACGGAGGTCTCTCGAACGCCCTGACGGACCGTGGCCACGTGCTCGCCGACGACCTGTGGACCGCCCGGCTGCTGCGGGACGCCCCGGAGGAGATCGTCGCCGTGCACCGGGCCTACTTCGAGGCGGGGGCCGAGGTCGCGACGACGGCGAGCTACCAGGCCTCCGTGGGGGGATTCACGAAGGCGGGCCTCAGCACGGCCGAGGCCGAGCGCCTCATCGTCCGGTCTGTCGAGCTCGCCCGCGAGGCCGCATCCGCCTTCCCGGGCACGAAGGTCGCCGCCTCGGTCGGTCCGTACGGCGCTGTGCTGGGCGACGGGTCCGAGTACAGGGGACGGTACGGGCTGAGCCCCGCGGCGTTGCGGGACTTCCACCGGCCGCGGATCGAGCTGCTGCTCTCCGCCGAGCCCGACCTGCTCGCCGTGGAGACCGTGCCGGACGTCGACGAGGCTGTCGTGCTCGCGGAGCTTGTCGACGAGTACGGGGTGCCGGCGTGGCTCTCGTACACGGTCGCCGACGGGCGGACGCGCGCGGGCCAGCCGCTGGAGGAGGCGTTCGCGGTGGCGGCCGGCGTCGACGCCATCATCGCCACGGGAGTGAACTGCTGTGCGCCGGCCGACGTGCTGGAGGCGGTGGAGATCGCCGTCGCGACGTCGGGCAAGCCGGCGATCGCGTACCCGAACTCCGGCGAGACCTGGGAC
>DASSQF010000273.1:0-6810 GCA_035702685.1 Propionibacteriaceae bacterium | reverse complement strand
CGTCGCGCGCGACGACGTGCGTCGCGTCGTCGTCCTCGGCCACCTCCGCCCGGCGGTGACCGGGCGCGCGGGCCTCGTCGACGAGCAGGATGGGGATGGAGTCCCTCACGGGGTACGCGAGGCCGCACTCGGGCTTCGCGCAGACCAGCTCGGACGCCTCGTAGTCGACGACGAGCGACGAGCGGCAGTTCGGACAGGCGAGGATCCCCAGCAGGGCCTCGTTGAGCTGCGTCATGCCTTCTCCTCTCCACGGACGAGCCTGAGCGTCTCGTCACGCCACGCCACCATGGTGGCCTCGTCCGGCGCCTCCACGTTGAGCCGAAGCAGCGGCTCGGTGTTGCTCGAGCGTAGGCTCACCCACCACCGGTCGCCCCGGACCACGAGGCCGTCCTCCCACGAGATCTCGCCTCGCCCCTCGTACGCCGCGGCGACCTTCTCCATCGTCGCCTGCTGGTCGTCGACGCGGGAGTTGATCTCCCCCGACGCCACGTACCGCTGGTACGAGCGCGCGAGGATCGACAACGGGACCTCCGCGTGGCCGAGCAGCCCGAGCACGTGCAGGCCGGCGAGCATGCCCGTGTCGGCTCCCCAGAAGTCCCGGAAGTAGTAGTGCGCGGAGTGCTCCCCACCGAAGATGGCGCCGTGCTCCGCCATGAGCGCCTTCACGTACGTGTGGCCCACCTTGCTCGTCACCAGCGTGCCGCCCTTCTCGGCGACGACCTCGGCGACGGAGCGCGAGGTGATCGTGTTGACGACGATCGTCGCCCCCGGCTCCCTGGCGAGCTCGGCCGCGGCGATGAGCGCCGTGATCGTCGAGGGCGACACCACGTGGCCGCGCTCGTCGATGACGAAGCACCTGTCGGCGTCGCCGTCGAAGACGAGCGCGAGGTCGGCGTGGTGCTCCACGACCGCGTTCTGCGCGTCGACGAGGTTCTGCGGCTCGAGCGGGTTCGGCTGGTGGTTGGGGAACGAGCCGTCGAGGTCGAGGTACAGGCCGACCACGTCGACGTTCAGCGGTCCGAGGACGCTCGGTACGGTGTGGCCCGCCATCCCGTTGCCGGCGTCGACCACGACCTTGAGGTGGCGGATCCCGTCCAGGTCGACGAGGGACCGCAGGTACGACCCGTACTCGCCGAGGATGTCCTGGGTCGTGACGGTGCCGGGCTCGGCGACCGGCCCGGGGAGGCCTTCGGCGTCGTACGCCATGGCCCGCGTCCTCAGCTCGTCGAGGAAGTCGCTCGTCACGGGCTTCGCGCCGACCTTGCAGAACTTCGCGCCGTTGTAGCGGGCCGGGTTGTGGGAGGCCGTGAACTGGACGCCGGGAAGGCCGAGGTGGCCGGAGGCGAACCACAGCTCATCCGTCGAGGCCAGCCCCACGTCGACCACGGAGGCGCCGCCCTGGGTCGCGCCGCGAGCGAAGGCCTGCGACAGCTCGGGCCCGCTGGTGCGCATGTCGCGGCTCATGACGAAGGTCTCCCCCGCGAGCCCCGCGACGTCCACGTACGCCCGTCCGAGGGCCGTGGCACCGGCCACGTCCCACTCCGCCTCAGGGCCGCCGACGATTCCTCGGATGTCGTTCGCCTTGAAGATCGAAGTCGTCAGCACGGGACTGAGCCTAGTGCCCTGGAGGCACGGGCTAGCGGCGGATGCCGGGGGCGGGGTCGGCGTCCGCGAGCAGCGTGAGGTGACCGCGCCGCCCGAGCTCGACGACGTTCGCCGGCCGCTTCGGCGCCTCCTCGCCGAGCCCCGCGGCCTGCCGGACCGCGTCGGCGAGCGCCATGAGGTCGTCCGCCGAGTGTGTCGGCTGCTGGTCGTCGAGGGGGAGACGGATGACGTCCCAGCCACGGGGGGCGGACATGCTCTGCGAATGGTTGCGGCACAGGTCGTAGCAGCCGGGCTCGGCGCGGAGCGCGAGCGGCCCGAGGACGGCCGTCGAGTCGGCGTAGACGTACGTGAGCGTGGCGACCGCCACGTCCGAGCAGCCCGTTCTCGAGCAGCGCCTTCTCACGGGGGCACGCTAGCCCTCCTGACGCTGAGGGCCCCGGATTGGGCGGGCATGTCGCCGACTTGGGGCGGCCTCGCAGGGCGCGCCGGGAACTAGAGTGTGGCGCATGCCGGACCGCCGCGACCGCCACCAGCGAGGCATGCGCGGCCCGCTCGCACCCGCCAACAGCGTGGCCGGCAGGGCGCTCCGGCGCGACCGGCCGGTGTCGCGCTCGGAGTTCTTCCTCCAGAGCCTCTCGGAGTCGCTCGCCCGCATCTCCGCCGCCGCACCGGAGGCACTCGCGGGGGTGGACGTCGGGCTGGAGGACGTCCCGGACATGGCCGGGCAGTGGTCCAGCCGGGTGCCGCTGGCGGCAGCCCAGGAGGCGACCTCGACGTCCCCGGCCCGCATCGTCGTCTACCGCCGGCCCATCGAGCACCGCGCGACGACCCGTCGCCAGCTCCGCGCCCTCATCCACGGGACGCTCGTCGAGCAGGTCTCCGCGCTCACCGGGATCCCCGTGGAACGGCTCGACCCCGACGACGAGGACGACGAGGACTGACGCGGGCTCAGGCCAGGTTCGGGTCGAGCCGCGGGGCCACCTCAATGTCGCCGGGTCCTCCCGGCCCCCACGCCGCCACACCGATGCCGGTCACGGAGCCGAGCTTCGTGACGACGGTCGCCAGCCGCAGGTCGGGTGAGTCGGTGGCGAGCTCCGCGGCGGTCCCCGTGGTCATGGGGACCTGTACGGAGCTGCCGGGTTCCACGGTGACGCTCTGGGTGTCGACGAGCGAGGCGCCGTTGCGGAGCGTCACCCGGAGCGGCGCCGCCTCGGAACCCGGGTTGGAGGCCACGAGCACGCTGCCGGCGACGATCGGCACGACGGACAGCCCGCGGAACGCCGGACGCGCGGGCGAGACCGCGATGTCGCCGCCCGTCTGCGCTGAGGACCACAGCGCCGCCACCACCGGCTGGGTCGCCGTGACGCGGACGCCCGCGACCTCACCGGCCAGGGCCTGGTCCATGGGGATCGTCACGGTTCCTCCCGCCTCGACGGGGACCGCCTCCGCGCCTGCGGCGACGAACGCGCCGTTCTGCGCGAGGACCTCGGCCTTGACGGTCGTACGGCGGTCCGACGTGTTGGTGACGGCGAGGCTGCGCGACCCGGGACCGCCCGGGGTACCCGCGATGGTGACCGTCGTGGCCGCCGGGGCCGCGGCCGAGACCCAGTCGTTGCCCGAGGCGCCGGTGACCCGCGCGTACGTCGACGTACGGCCCTGCGAGGCGGTCACCACGGCCGTCACCGTCCCCTCCCCGGAGACGAGCGGGGCGAGCGGCACCTGCCGGGTGCTGTTGCCGAGGACGCTGAGGCCTCGCGACCCCTGCGTGTCCAGGCGTCCCTTCGGCCCGTACAGGGCGATGTCCACCGTGGCCTGGGTCGGGTCCGGGTTGGTGACGAGCAGCGAGACCGAGTGCGTGGCGTCGGAGACGAGCCCGACGAACGCCTGCTCGACCGACGGCGCGCTGCACGAGGCGAGCCACAGGCCCTTGAGGGCGCCGGTGGCCGCCGTCGCCGACGAGAAGCCGCCGATGGCCTGGCTCCCGGACAGGACGTGCATCTGGGCCGTCCCCGTCACCCCGGTCGCGGGTAGGGACGAGGTCGAGGTGCTCTGGATGGCCCGGCCCTTGACGTCGCCGGTGTCGGCGCCCGTCACGGTCGTGGACAGGACCGAGGGGTCCTGAGAGGGACACACGAGCGACTGGGTGCCAGTGACGGTGACCGCGGTACGAGGGACCGTGCGGGACGGGACGAAGCTCAGGCCTGTCGCCACGAGCGCTACGAGGACGAGGGCGACGACGGCCCGCCACAGCCGGGGTGTCATGCCACGCCTCCCAGGGATCGGCGGCCGACTCTCTCCTCCTCGACGGCGGAGTGCCGTCCCGGGCGGAAGTCGTCGGACTCGCGGCTCACCGCCGGAGCGGCGAAGAGGGCGAGCAGCAGCATCGCGACGAGCTGTGCGAGCGCGGTCCAGCCTGCCCAGCGCTCCGCGGCCAGCCGTACGGACACGGGCCCGCTCTGGCCCGCGAGGGCGAACGCCGGCCGCCAGTCGGGCGAGGTCGTACGGTCGAGCGCGACGCCGCCCACCGACACCTGCCAGCGGGGGTCGGGGGCCTCGGAGAGCAGGAGCGTCCCCGCGGCACCCGAGTCGACCGAGGCGGTCACGGACTGCGTCCCCTCGGGCCGGACCAGCAGGACCCGCGAGGGTCGGCTCGTGACGGTGAAGACGGTCGTGCCGTTCGTCGTGCCGCCGCGCGAGATCCCCGGGGACGCCGCGAGGGCGGCGCTGACGTCGGGCGTGACGCCCCGCACCTGCACGTACAGCACGCCGAGGGCGCTCAGCTCGTCCGCGACCTCGTCGTCCTGCCGCGCGGCCGCGATCTGGGCGACGACCGTCTCGGCCGCCGTCCGTACCTGCGGCTCGGCCGGGGTGAGGCCCGTCTCCCCGTCGCCCCAGACAGTGTGGTCGGCCTGGTGCAGGAGCCAGGAGACCTGGCCGTCCGCGAGGGAGACGATGAGCGTCCGCGCGTGGAGGTCGCTGTTCTCGGAGTCGGCGATGTACGGAGGCAGGGTCGCCTGGCCGCGGTGCAGCGGCCCAGCGAGACCCCCCACCACGAACCAGCCGAGCGACACGGCCGTCAGCACGGCGCCCACAGCGACGACGATCGCGCTCACCGCCTGTCCGCTGCCGAAGCTCTGCGCCGCCAGCCGGCGGCGGGCCTGGTCGAGCCCCGAGACCGTCGCCACGACGAGGCACCCCAGACCGGCGACGAGCCACATGGTCACGGCGGGTCGCACGAGGCCGCTCGCGACCGGGACGACCGCACGGCTGAGGAGCGCGGCGAGGACGACGAGCGCGGTACCGCCCGCGGCGAACCGCCAGGTCCCGGCCGTCTGCGCGGTGGCGAGGGCGGTACCGAGCCAGAGCAGGCCCACGACGACGGCGGACAGCCACAGGGGTGGCAGACCGGCGCCGGCCGTACGGCCCAGGAAGACCTGCCAGGCGGGAACGGTGCCGGACGCGGCGAGCATCGGGTCGGGCCCTGTGAGCAGGCGCCAGGGGAACCGGACGAGCGCCGGTACCCACGGTGCGAGCACAGCGGCGGGCACCAGCGCCGCGACGACCGCTCGTACGAGCCCGCCGCGTCGCACGCCGACGATCACGAGTGCGACCCCGCCGAGCACGAACGCCAGCGGCGCGATCGCGGCAGCCACGGTGAGCAGCAGCGCGGCCCACGCCGGCTCGCGCAGCCGGTCCACGACCGTGCCGGTGCCGGGCCACCTGTCGAGCGATGCCGCGTACAGGGGAAGGAGCACGGCCCACACAGCGAGCCACACCTCGCCCCGCGCGTACCCGGCGACCAGCGCGGGAAGCAGCGCGTAGGCGAGGGCCGCGGCCCAGCGCAGCCGCGCGCTCCGGACGAACGGCTGGAGGAAGGCGGCCATGGCGAGACAGGCGGCCGGCACGGCGAGCCAGAGGGCGGCCACCGCGGCCCAGGTCGGGACGACACCGATGACCGAGGCGACGGCCGCCATCCCCTCCCACGGTGCGGAGCTGACGGGGGCTCCCGCCGGGCGCTGGAGGTACGAGCGGACCGCAGCGCCGACCGTGTCAGGAGCGGGCAGCAGCTCGGTCGAGGTGAGGAAGCCGGTACCGACGAGCCGCCTCCCGGCGATGAGGAGGGCGATCATGCCCAGGCCGCCCGCGACCCACGGCCACACCGCCTTCGCGCGGACGGGACCGCCCGCGTAGTCGTCACCGGTCAGCTCGTCGAGGCTCACCTCGGTGGAGCTGGTGAGCACCCTGAGCCGCTCCTGTGACGCAGCCCACACCGTCTCGGCCAGCCGGGTGAGGCCGGAGAGCCGGTTGGGCCGCAGCCGCGCCGCCCTGCGGCGCGTCTCCTTCGTGGCCCCCAGCCGTCGGATCCGCCGCCGGAGCGAGCGCGTGCCCCTGCCGGAGGAGAGGAGGTCCCCCAGCGCGCGGAGCTCCTCGAGGCTCGCCTCGGGACGCTTGCCGATGAGGAGCCCCAGCGCCGAGAGCAGGGTGCCCAGCGTGAGGCCCAGGAGCGCCCCCGCGGCGCCGAGCCCGCGGTGGTGCGCCATGACGGTCCGCATGCCGAGGAACCGGTCGTACCCTGTCTCCGTCCGATGGCGCTGCTGGGCGAGCGTCCCCGTGCGCAGCCCGCGGAGGGAGGCCTGCCGGTGCACGATCCGTGCGTCGGGGCACGTGATGACGGTCGACCCGGCCAGCGTGGCGCGCCAGCCGAGGTCCACGCCGTCCCGGTGCATGGGGATGGCAGGGTCGAAGCCGCCGAGCCGTTCGTACTCGGACCAGCGGATCAGCATCCCGCACGTCGAGCCGCCGAGCACCGGCTCCGGGTCGTGCTGCCCCTGGCCGATCTCTCCGGGCTCGAGTCCGAGCTCACGGCGACCACCGTGGGAGATCGAGGCACCGAGCTCCGAGATGCGGGGAGCGTCGCGGCGTCGGCCGGGCCGCACGAGCATCGGGACGACGATGCCGGCCTCGGGGGTCCTCACGGTCTGCGTGAGGAGCCGCTGCAGCGCGTCGGGAGAGACGCGCACGTCGTCGTGGAGGAGCCACAGCCATTCAGTGTGATCGCGTCCATCGAGCGCGGCGGCGACGGCCTCTCCGAAACCCCACGTGGCCTGGCCGTGTACGACCTCGTCGATGCTCGTGCCGACAGCGGCGGCAAGGATGTCAGCGGTGGCGTCCTCGGACCCGTTGTCGACCGCGACGACCGTACCC
>DASSQF010000272.1:0-5148 GCA_035702685.1 Propionibacteriaceae bacterium | reverse complement strand
ACCCGGTTCATCGAGCTGGAGGTCGTGCCGGCATGCCTGGAGTACGGGCTCGGCATCATCCCCTGGAGCCCGCTCGGCGGCGGCTGGCTGACCGGCAAGTACTCGAGGGACTCGGTGCCGACGGGCGCCTCCCGGCTGGGGGAGGACCCGAAGCGCGGCATGGAGAACTACGACGCGCGGAACGAGGACCCCAAGGTGTGGGAGATCCTCGACGTGGTCAAGGAGGTCGCGGGCCGCACAGGCCTGACGATGGCCCAGGTTGCCCTGGCCTGGGTCGCGGACCAGCCCGGTGTGGTGGCGCCTATCCTCGGCAACCGCACCAAGGAGCAGCTCGACGAGGCGCTGGCCGTCGCGGACACGCACCTCGACGAGGATGAGCTCTCACGCCTCAGCGAGGTCTCCGCGCCGCAGGTACCGCAGTACCCGTACGGCCAGATGGGGCAGGCGCAGCGCACGCGTCCCATGGCGGGAGGGCGTGCGAGCTGACCTCTGGCTCCGCCGGTCACCCTGGCGAGCCGGCTGTACGACCGGTTGTCCACAGGATGGGGCTATCCACCCGCGTCCTGTGGACAACTGACGTCTACGGCCTGACGTGCCCACGGTCAGGGCATGACGAGTACTGATATCGGCTCCGCCCTCCTACCGCCCTGGGCCGAGCACGATCCCGTGGGCCGGGCCTACTACCTGGACGAGTACGGGACGGCGGTGACGGACGAGCGCGGCCTGTTCGAGCTCGTCGCGCTGGAGGTCTTCGTCGTGGGCCTGTCCTGGTTGACGGTCCTGCGACGGCGCGACGGGATGCGCGAAGCCTTCGGGCAGTTCGAGGTCGATGTGGTCGCCGCGTTCGACGACGCCGACGTCGAGCGGCTGCTCAGCGACGAGAGGGTGATCAGGAACGAGCGCAAGATCCGTGCGATCATCGCGAACGCCCGTGCCGCAGTGGCGCTGCGCGCCGACGGAGGGCTGCCCGCCGTGGTGTGGGCTGTGCAGCCGGAGGTCAGCCCGGCGCCCACGACTCCTGACGAGGTGCCGACGACCTCGGAGGCGGGTGACCGGCTGTCGGAGAGGCTCCACGCGAAGGGCTTCACCGGCGTCGGCCCGACCACGATGCACGCGCTCCTCGGTGCTGCCGGGGTGATGGACCTGCACCTCATCGGTTCGCCGACCCGCAACCGTACGGGCCTGTGGACTCGTACGGGCCGGCGCAAGTCCCGGCCCACGCTCGAGTGAGCTGAGCCGCCAGGGGAGGATCGACGCCGGGGCCGGGCACGGCAACGGCCCGGTCCGCCGAAGCGAGCCGGGCCGTCCGATGACCGGAGGGTGAGCTTCCTTGGGCGGTCGTCAGGCCTTGTCAGACTCGAGGCTGTCCTCGTCGGCGTAGGCGCCGGGCGGGTCGTACACGAGCCCCGCGCCGTCCGTCGCCTGGCGAAGCTCCTTGGGAGCGAGCCAGCGGGCGAGGTGGTACAGCCCGACGGCGACGATCGTGCCGAGCGCGATGCCGGAGAGCGTGAAGCTGTCCGAGAACTTGAGGGAGACGTCGCCGATGCCGATGACGATGCCCGCCGCCAGGGGGACCAGGTTGATCGGGTTTCCGAAGTCGACCTGGTTCTCCTTCCAGATCTTCGCGCCGAGGAGGCCGATCATGCCGTAGAGCACCACCGTGATGCCGCCGAGGACGCCGCCCGGCGTCGCCGAGATGATCGCGGCGAACTTGGGGGAGAGGCCGAACACGATGGCGACGGCGGCGGCGACCATGTAGGCGGCCGTCGAGTAGACCTTCGTCGCCGCCATGACGCCGATGTTCTCGGCGTACGTCGTGGTCGGGCCTGCACCCGCGAAGGTGGCGATCATCGAGCCTGCGCCGTCAGCCGCGATGGCCCGTCCCAGGTACGGGTCGAGCTTGTCCCCGGTCATCTCGGCCACAGCCTTCACATGCCCGGTGTTCTCGGCGATCAGCGCGATGACGACGGGCAGGGAGACGAGGACGAAGGCGAGGTTGAACGTGGGGAGGTGGAAGCCGACGACGTTGGTGGCCGCGTTGAGCTTCCAGCTCGACAGGTCGGAGACCGGGGGCAGGCCGAACCAGCTCGCCGCGTTGACGTTCGTCCAGTCGACCCGCCAGTGGCTCGTGACCTTGCCAGCGGCGGCGGAGAAGGAGGTGATCTGCCCCGTGGTGAGGTCGAGGATCCAGCTCAGCAGGTAGCCGATGATGAGGGAGAGGAAGATCGCGATGCGGCCGATGAAGCCCTTGAAGCCGACGCTGATCGCGACGACGACGAGCATGACGACGAGGGCGACCCACTGGTCCTGCGGCCAGTACACACCGGCGACGACGGGCGCCAGGTTGAAGCCGATGAGCATGACGACCGCGCCGGTGACTGCCGGGGGAAGCACCTTGTGGATGACCCCGGCGCCGGCGAAGTGGATGACCAGGCCGACCATGAACAGGGTGAGGCCCGTCACGAACATCGCGCCGGTCAGGTCGGAGGGCTTGCCGCCGGCCCCGTAGATGGCGGTCGCGACGCCGACGAACGACGCCGACGAGCCGAGGTAGCTCGGCACCCGATGGTTCACGACGAACAGGAAGACGAGCGTCGCGATGCCGCTCATCATGACGGCGAGCTGGGGGTTCAGTCCCATGAGGAGGGGGAACACGAACGTGGCGCCGAACATCGCCACCACG
Source organism: Propionibacteriaceae bacterium (assembly GCA_035702685.1). Taxonomy (GTDB): domain Bacteria; phylum Actinomycetota; class Actinomycetes; order Propionibacteriales; family Propionibacteriaceae; genus Fen-668. Next base: position 2,465 of record DASSQF010000272.1, on the reverse strand, counting down.
TGCTGGGCACCGAGCCCGATCGTCTTCCCCCACGACAGGCGTTCGCGGGGTCCGACCACCGCGCCGCTCGACAGGTCCGTCTTATGTGTCCACAGCGCCATCGGCGTCTCCCTTCCGGAGGGAATCCTAGGGGTCTCCTCCCGGTCTCCCTGCTCGGGGTGGCGATACCGAGCCACCGGCGCGTCGTGGCCCGTCTCGGGGCTCTACTCGGCGCGCCGAATGACGCGGGCTCGGCGGGGTCCGGACCCCGTCCCAGTAGGATCGGGCCATGGCCTGGCAGTCCTCGCAACGAGGGGCCGCGAACGACGTCCTGGTTCTCGGGGCGACCGTCGCGGGCCTCACCACAGCGATCGAGGTCGCGCGAGCGGGCGGTACGGTCACGGTCCTCGACCCCAGCCACGCGACGCGCTTCGGACTCGGCCTTCTCACGGTGGGACAAGGGTCGACACTCCGCGAGATCGAGCTCCACCGCGGCGCCGCAGCCGTGACCACCTACGTGGACTGGACCCGCCGTGCCGTCGACTGGCTCCGCCTCACGCTTCCGGCGCACGGGGTCACCATCACAGACCACGACGCGTACGAGCTCTGCGTCGACGGTCACCTCGCCTTCCACCTCGTCCAGGAGAAGCGGCTCCTGCGGCTCGCGGGCGAGGAGGTCGACATCGTCGACGAGGTACCGCTCCCGCTCGCCGTGAGGCCTGCCCTCTACCTGCCGCACCAGGCGTCGCTCGACTCGTGGACCCATCGCACGGCGCTCACCGACATCGCCACCAGCCTCGGAGTCCATGTCGTGCGCGACGTCCAGCTGGGACGCTTCGTTCGTCGCCACGGTTGGGAGGTGCGGTACCACGCGGACGGGGCCTCGTCCACGGTGACCGCAGCCGACGTGGTGGACTCGCTCGGGGCATCGCCCTGGGGCGATGTGGTCCTCGACGTGTCGACCGTGGTTCACCCCATCGTCGAGGCCGAGGGCGACTGCGACGAGATCCACACGTTCGTGGACACGCCCGCTGCCCTGGTCTACGGATCACGCGGCTTCACCGTCGTCATCGGGCAGCCGGTCAGTGAGGTGCGCGAACGACCAGCGGCGGCAGACCTGGTTGGCTGGGTCACGAGCCAGCTCAAGCGTCAGGTGACGAAGGTACGGGCCCGCTACGCCGAGGTGACGGCCGACCGGGTGCCGGTGGTCGGCGCGATCCCGATCCTGCGCGGAGCGTGGGTCGCCCGGGGGTTCGGCCTGTACGAGACGACCTCGGCGACCGCCGCCGGACTCCAGCTCGCCGAGGCGCTGGTCTCCGGGGGCGCCCAGCCCTGGGCCCCCCTGCGGGTGCCGACGGGCCCACTGGCAGCCTGGCGTCGCTGGGCCGGCCGCGACATGGACCCCATGGTCGGCGTGCCCTCGCTCCTGGCGCGCCGGGGCCTGGGGTAACAGGTCGTCGGCAGCCGGCCCACCGGTGGGCCGGCCTTCTGCGCGGGACTACGCGTGCGTGAGCCGGCTGAGCGCGTCGACGACGAGATCCCAGAAGCGGTCCTTGTCGAGCGTCGTGGCCACGTGGGTGCGACGACGGACGGCGGCGGCAGCTCGTACCTCCGGCACGGACTGCTCCGGGTCGAAGACCGTGTACGTCATGCCGGACGTCCAGCGGCCGTTCAGCTCGACGGCGACGAAGGCGTCCCGGGTGGAGAAGACCGCGGGGTCGATCAGCCTGGCCACGCAGCAGGCGTCATGCACGGGCGGGTCCGGGAAGCCGAAGCGCTCCAGGTAGGTCGAGCGGAAGAAGCCGAGCATGTCGGTGACGAACGTCGCCAGCGGGCCGCCGACGGCCGTGATGCGCTCGATGACGTCGGGAGTCGCCGTCGCCTGGTGCGTGAGGTCCAGGCCGACCATCGTCACGTCCCAGTCGGCTGCGAAGACCGCTTCCGCCGCTTCCGGGTCCACGTAGATGTTGAACTCGGCGGCGCTGGTGACGTTGCCGCGCGTGTACGCCCCGCCCATGAGGACGACGGACTTCACCCGCTCGACGATGCGAGGCTCCTTGCGGATGGCCAGCGCGATGTTCGTCAGAGGGCCGGTCGGCACGAGGTGGACCGTGCCCGGCTCCTCGGACATGAGGATGTCGATGATGACGTCGACGGCGTGCCGCCGGTCCAGCTCGAGCGTCGCCGGAGGCAGCGCCGGTCCGTCGAGTCCAGAGTCGCCGTGGATGTCCTCGGCCACGTACTGCGGCCGTACGAGCGGTCCCGCCGACCCTGCCGCGATCGGCACGGTGATCCCTCCGGCCGCACAGACGGACATCGCGTTGCGGGTCACCTTCTCGAGCGTCTGGTTCCCCGCGACCGTCGTGATCGCGAGCAGGTCGATGTCGGGGCTGCCGGCGGCGAGCAGGATCGCGATCGCGTCGTCGTGGCCGGGGTCGCAGTCAAGGATGATCTTCTCCACGACCAGCCACCCTAGGGTGCTCGCG
>DASSQF010000271.1:0-3720 GCA_035702685.1 Propionibacteriaceae bacterium | reverse complement strand
TGTGGCCGCCCGGGGCGCTCGTGTCGTCCGACCAGGCCGGACCGAAGACGCACCCGTGGCCCGGGGAGCACGACCGGTCGTACCCGGCCACTTTCGTACGAGCCCGTACCGTGACGGACTCGAGCCGAGCCATCGCTCGTACCGCGTCGTCACGCTCCTGGGGCGTGCTGGGCGTCGCCGCCGGGGCGGGGTGAAGGAGGCGTCCGACCGTGGGCCCGACGAGGTACCCGGCCAAGACGAGGAGAGCGCACGCGAGCACGACGAGCACCACCTTCGTCCTCGTCTTCCTGGGCCCCCGGGTCACCGGCACGGACGAGCCGTTACGCCGCCCGCCAACGGAGCCGGGGGTCCGTCGACGACGTCGTGCACACCATGGGCTTGCCTGTGCTCGTGACGCCGGTCGCGCCCGCCTTCGAGCAGTAGGCACCCGGCGTGACCGTGGCTTGTACCGCCGGAGGCGTCGTCTTCGGCGCGGTCGTCGTCGCCTTCGTGGTCGTGGTCTTGGTGGTGATCTTCGCCGCGGCGCTGGTCTTCGCCGGGGCGGGAGCGGGAGTGGTCGCGGCCTGCGTCGGGGCCTGCGATGTCGGCACGGAGGCCGGCGGGCTCGACGGGACCGTCTCCGCCTGGGTCGACCGGATGGCTGACAGTGAGGACGCCGCGCTCGTACGGGCCAGGGAGACGCTCGCGCTCGCGAACGTCGGCACATGGGGCGCGGGGCCCTGCGTGAGAGGGTTCGCCACGGCTCCCACAGCAGCCAGGCTCAGCGCAGCGCCGGCGACGACGCCGACCTTGACCTTGCCGCTGAGCGCCTTCCACCGGCCGGCAAGACCTTGGGGTGGTGAGGGCTCGATCGGGGTGCCGTAGACGGGCCACGGCGACGGCGGGCCAGGTGGCATCGGGGGTTGGGGCATGGAGCGTTCCTTCGGGTCGGACCCTGGCGGCAGTCTAGGGTCGCCCTCGCCCGGGGTCCGTCAGCGGGGCCGCTCGCTGCATCGGCGTTCCCGCGGGAACGTCGTTGGGGAGGGCCGCGCCGCCGATTCGTACCCGAGATCCCCTCTGCCGACGGAATCTCGGGCGTGGAGGCTATCTCCGGTACGAAACAGCGGATTCGGCTGCCGACTCCTCCGGCGGGTAGGCGGGCCGCCGACGCGGGAGCTGCACGACGGCGGCCGCCCCGAGCACGAGGGCACCGCCGACGAGCTGTACGGGAGTGAGCAGCTCGTGCAGCGTCAGAGCGGCGAGCGCCGTCGTGACGACGGGCTCGAAGGTCGACAGGATCGAGGCCGTCGAGGGGCCTGTACGGGCGAGGCCGGCGAAGAACGAGAGCATGGCGATCACGGTGGAGACGAGCGCGATGCAGCCGACCCACAGCCAGCCGCTGGCGCTGATGCGCAGGTCGAGGCCGGAGGTGAGGACGACGCGTCCGCTGAGCGTGACGGCCGCCCCGGCCATGACGAGGGTTGTGAGGACGACCGGCGGCAGACGGTTCACGACGGTGTCGGAGACGAGGATGTACGTGGTGTAGGTGACGGCACCGCCGAAGGCGAGGCCCACCCCCAGGAGGTCGAACCGGAGGCGCCCCACGCCCACCAGGACGAGCACCGTGCCAGCGGTCGCCGCGAGCAGGGCGAGGACGCGACGGGTTGTCAGCCGTTCCCGCCCCATGAGGACGGCCCCGAGGGTGACGAGGACCGGGTACGTGTAGAGGACCAGCGCCGTGAGCGACGCGTCGATCCTCGTCAGGGCGGAGAAGTAGAACGTCGACTGGAGCGCGTACCCGATCGCGCCGAGGCCGATGGCGATGAGGACGGGGCGTGCTCCAGGCCTCGCGGTGGCGGACGACGCGACCTGGGGCACGCGTCGCAGCTCGGGACGCACGAGCAGCACGAGGAGGAGCATCGCCGCCGCCAGCACGAACCGAAGCATCAGCAGCACCTGCGGCGAGATCCCGGCCTCGTACGCGAACTTCGCGAAGATCGCCATCGCCCCGAAGCACACCGCCGAGAGCAGCACCAGGAACGGACCCACGGGGGAAGACTGTACGAGTGGTGATGGGGAGTCCAGACGGCGGACCATGAGACTCGTTCCATGAAGGCCTCATCAGAGGTCCCCACGCGGCTACCTCGGGCCGCCCAGCGCCGAGCCGACGCGCGAGGAGATCATCGCTGCCGTTGTGACACGCGCTGCTGCCCACCGTCTTCAAGAGATGCACGGGACACGCCTCACCGTTCCTTCACGGCGGGCCGATATGCCGGATCGCGACCGCCTGGAGGCGCGCTATTCCCGATTCCTCCGCGGCACTGACTAGGTCCGCGTCTTACACGGATGGCCCCTTCGGTACCCGGCTGGCCGGCCGTACAGGCGCCATGGGTGCCGCGGCGAACCGGCGTCCGCCCGTCCACAGTGCCGGCGGGGCGTCGACGGCGCGAGCGATCGACAAGGCGGCACGGTCGTAGTTGACCCTCCAGCCGCGGAAGTGGAGCCACGCCTCGTCGTCCGTACGCTCGATCGGGTAGTCGACGCCGCGCAGCATCTCCATCGCCTGGCCGAACTCCTCGCGCGTCACGGAGATGCGCTGCTCCGGGGAGGGGTCCTTCTCGTACGGCACCCCCATCGTCTCCGCGATCTGGCTCAGCGCCGTGAAGCCCATCCGCAGGCACAGCCGGGCCGAGATTCCGGGCGCCACGGAGGGCGCCAGAGCAAGGTGCAGGGCCGCGGCGTCCATGACCGCGATGAGCGACGTCACCCAGTGCGACAAGGGGCGCGGCGACCGGAACCGTACGAGCGTCACGTACGTGGTGTGCGACTCCCCCACCTCGGCCGACCAGCGCTCCCACCGCTGGAAGAGGTCGTCGAGATAGGCGCCCGGGTCGCTGTCCTGGATGCCCCACCTCGTACGCAGCAGCAGCTCAGGCCCCCAGGCCGGGACACCCGCCCTCGACACGAGCATCGTCACCTCGGTCTCGCGGCGGTTGAACGCCGAGTAGATCGTCGGCAGGTAGCCGACCTGCAGGCCGACGACGATGACGCCGGTGAACGCGGCCACGTACTCGACGACGGTCGTCACCTCGTTCGTCGGCGGCGCGTACCCGAGGGTGAACATCGACGAGCCGGCCTCGCTGAACGCCGCCTGCCCGGCGAACGGGAGCAGCACGAGCGCGAACCCCGTCCACAGCAGCACGATCCACAGGCTCAGCCGCGCGAGCAGCGACACCGGCGCCTGCCAGGCCAGCACCGCCTCACGCCGCACCAGGCTCCGTAGCGGCGCCGTGACGAGTCGGAAGAAGGCGTCGACGGCCTCGTCGCTCGACCGGGCGATGACCGAGTTGATGCCGCGGGGCACGACGAGCGTGCCGATGACGCTGCCGATCGTGAAGAACAGGAGCGCGAGGCCGGCGACGAACCCCACCCACTGCAGCACCGGCGTCACGGGCGCACCCAGGCAGCGCGCGCCTCGCGGGTCGACGCAGGGATCAGTACGGGAATGGTGGCCTCCTCAGGTGCGCGCGAGTCTACGACGCTCGCACGCCTGAGAGGACCGGTTCCCGCTACCCCTGCTTCCCCGTCAGCCGTACCAGGTTGTCGAGCTCGTTCGTACGGCCCGCGACGAGGCGGTCCGTCCACTCCCGGTCGTGCAGCGGCTCCATGTGCATCGTCACGTGCGTGCCCCCCGGGATCTCCGACGAGGGCGTAAGGTCGATGCGGGTCAGCTGCTCGTAC